>NZ_JBHWGA010000001.1:187359-275436 GCF_042733315.1 Streptomyces sp. NPDC059718 | reverse complement strand
GTCGTGTCCGCCGGGGGCCCCCCGGGCGGGGGGGGGGGGGGGGTTTGGGGGGGGGGGGGGGCCGGCGGGGGGGGGGGGGGGGGGGGGGCCCCCCCCCCCAACCCCGCGGTGAGCCTCAGTGCAGGTGGGCGCGGACCTCCTCGGCGGCCTCGTCGCCGTAGGCCTTGGTGAAGCGGTCCATGAAGTGGGCCCGCCGCAGCTGGTACTCCTGCGTGCCGAGGGTCTCGATCACCAGCGTCGCCAGCATGCAGCCCACCTGCGCCGCCCGCTCCGCCTCGACGCCCCAGGCGAGGCCGGAGAGGAAGCCGGCGCGGAAGGCGTCACCGACGCCGGTGGGGTCGACCTTGGCGTCCTCCTCCGGGCAGCCCACGACGATCGGCTCCTCGCCGGCCCGCTCGATGCGGACGCCGCGCGAGCCCAGCGTGGTGACGCGGGTGCCGACCCGGCCGAGGATCTCCTCGTCCGTCCAGCCGGTCTTGGACTCGATGAGGCCCTTCTCGTACTCGTTGGAGAAGAGGTAGGCCGCGCCGTCCAGCAGTATCCGGATCTCGTCGCCGTTCATGCGGGCGATCTGCTGCGAGAAGTCCGCCGCCCACGGGATGTCGCGCGAGCGGCACTCCTCGGTGTGGCGGAGCATCGCCTCGGGGTCGTCGGCGCCGATGAGCACCAGGTCGAGGCCGCCTACGCGGGCGGCGACCGCGTGCAGCTCGATGAGGCGGGCCTCGCTCATGGCGCCGGTGTAGAAGGAGCCGATCTGGTTGTGGTCGGCGTCGGTGGTGCAGACGAAGCGCGCCGTGTGCAGCACCTCGGAGATGCGGACGGAGGCGGTGTCGACGCCGTGCCGGTCGAGCCAGGCGCGGTACTCGTCGAAGTCGGAGCCGGCGGCGCCGACGAGGACGGGCCGGACACCCAGCTGGCCCATGCCGAAGCAGATGTTCGCACCGACGCCACCGCGGCGTACGTCGAGCGTGTCGACCAGGAAGGAGAGGGAGACCGTGTGCAGCTGGTCGGCGACGAGCTGGTCGGCGAATCGGCCGGGGAAGGTCATCAGGTGGTCGGTGGCGATGGAGCCGGTGACTGCGATACGCACGGCTGGAACGCTCCTGCGGAAGCGGGCGGCGGACGGGACCTGTCCACGCTACCGGCTGGGCCGGTGGACGCCGACATGGTGAAACTACCCGATAGTAGGGCTTTCTCCCGTGACGCCACGTGCCTAGGGTCGTATGCATGACCACTCCTCTTCCCCCCGCGCCCCTCGGCGACCCCGAGTCGCTCGCCGAGCTGATCGGCGACTGCCGCAAGATGGCCGCGCACTGGGAGGTCCCCGCGGAGGACGAGTCCGCGCGGGTCAGCCCGGCGAGTCTGCACGGGATCACGGTGCCGGCCGCGTCGTCGCACGTCGTCGAGGGCATGGCCGAGTACGCCGACTGATCGGAACCGCGAGGCGCTCCGGCCCGTCCAAGTGGCGTCCCCCGGTTGAAGGACCGGGACGTCAGCAGCTGTACGCAGCTGTGCGGAGCCGAAGGAGCCATCGTGGAGAGCGAGCCGACGCGAACGCGCCGCCGGCACAGGTCGCCGTGGGTGATGTCGACGGTGGCCGTGGCCGTACTGGCCGCCGGGGGCGGTGGCGCCTACTGGGCCTCGTCGAGTGCCGAGGGCGGTGTCCCCCGCGCCTCGGGCGGCAGCGGGAACGACGCCCCGGAGCCGCTCGAACTGGACGGCGCCACCGGCGGCACGGGTGCCGAGCTCACCGTCCGGGGCGATCTGCCCGACGGCCCCTCCTCCGCTGCCGTGCAGCGGCCGGGCGCCGTGTCGCGTGCCGCCGTGGAGCGGCTCGCCCAGGCCCTGGGCGTGCCCGGCACGGTGAAGTCCGACCACGGCGTCTGGAAGGCCGGCGGTACGCCGGACGGCGGCGGTCCGGTGCTCCGGGTGAACAAGGACGCGCCGGGCACTTGGGCGTACTCGTACTACGGCGGCAAGCCCCGCAAGGACCGCGCCCCGGCCCGGGACGAGCTCGCGGTGCCGGCGGCGGAGGCGCTGCGCAAGGCCGCGCCGGTCTTCGCGGCGCTGGGGCTGAAGGGCGCACGGACGGACGCGAGCGAGGTCTCGGGGGTCCTGCGCACGGTCACCGCGGACCCGCGGGTGGCGGGGCTGCCCACGCACGGCTGGCGGTCGGCGGTGCAGGTCGCCTCGGACGGGCTGCTGGTCACCGGGTACGGCATGATGGCGCCGCTGACCCGGGGTGACACCTACCCGGTGGTGTCGGCGAAGGAGGCGCTGAAGCTGCTGGAGCGCCCCGGGACGGGCGGTGACCTGGGGATCGGCGACTGCCCCACCGTGGTGCCGAAGCCCTCCCGTGCCCCCGGCGACGACCCGGGGCTGCCGCAGGTGCTCCCCTGCGTGCCGACGGCGCACCGGCCGATGGAGGTGCGGAAGGCCGAGTTCGGCCTGTCGGCGCAGTTCGTGGCCGGGCGGCAGGCACTCGTGCCGTCCTGGCTCTTCGAGGTGGCGCAGGAGGGCGTCACGCGCACCTCGGTGCTGGCCCAGCCGGCGGTGGACCCGGCGTACGTGCGGGGCGGCACGGCCTCCCCCGCGCCCTCGGGGACGGCGGCGCCGGCCGCCGGGACGGCGAAGGTCGAGTCGTACCGCGCCGAGGGGACGGAGCTGACCCTGCGCTTCTGGGGCGGGGTGTGCAGCGACTACACGGCCTCGGCCGACGGGTCCGGCGCGGTGGTGAAGGTCAAGGTCACCGCGGTGGAGAAGGAGCCGGGGAAGGCCTGCATCATGATCGCCGAGCGGTTCACCCGCACGGTCCGGCTCGACACGCCGCTGGGCGACCGCAAGGTCGTCGACCTCTCCGACGGCAGCACGGTGCCGCGGAAGTAGCCGGCGGGGCCCCGGGAGGGCGCGTCAGGACATGCCGAAGGCGGCGGGCACCCCGGGTGCCCGCCGCCTTCGCGCGGGGCTCAGTGGAACGAGTCGCCGCAGGCGCAGGAGCCGGTGGCGTTCGGGTTGTCGATCGTGAAGCCCTGCTTCTCGATCGTGTCGACGAAGTCGATGGAGGCGCCGCCGAGGTACGGGGCGCTCATGCGGTCGGTGACCACCTTCACGCCGCCGAAGTCCTTCACGACGTCGCCGTCGAGCGCGCGCTCGTCGAAGAACAGCTGGTAGCGCAGGCCGGAGCAACCGCCCGGCTGGACGGCGACGCGCAGCGCGAGGTCGTCGCGGCCCTCCTGCTCGAGCAGGCTCTTGACCTTGGAGGCCGCCGCGTCGGACAGGATGATGCCCTCGCTCTGGCTGGTCTCGTCCTGAACCGTCATCTGATCCACTCCCGGGTTGTACGGATGCTGCCACAACGGTGAACCGGTGGCTTCCCGGATTCATTCCTCCGGGTCCCATGCGTCTTGGCGCCATCCATGCTCGCACACCGGGCCCTGTACGGGTAATGCGTCACATTGACGCGAGGGCCATCGTCATTCTGACGCGAACGGGTTATGATAGATAGCGTCAAATAGACGAAAAGGTTTGAGCCGTAGTTCCGCAGAGAAAGGGCTTCGGGCCCGTGACCACCACATCCGAACCGCTGGACGTCCAGCCGACCCCGCTCGCCCTGCTCCTCCTGGGCCGCGAGTCCGACCCGCGCAGCGAGCGCGGCGTCGACTGTCCCGGCGACCTGCCCGCCCCCTCGGACCCGGATCTGGTGGAGCGCGCCCGCGCCGCCAAGGCGAAGCTCGGCGAGAAGGTCTTCGTCCTGGGCCACCACTACCAGCGCGACGAGGTCATCCAGTTCGCCGACGTCACCGGCGACTCCTTCAAGCTGGCCCGTGACGCCGCCGCGCGCCCCGAGGCGGAGTACATCGTCTTCTGCGGTGTGCACTTCATGGCCGAGTCCGCGGACATCCTGACCTCTGACGCCCAGCAGGTGATCCTCCCCGATCTGGCGGCCGGCTGCTCCATGGCCGACATGGCCACCGCCGAGCAGGTCGCCGAGTGCTGGGACGTGCTCACCGAGGCCGGCGTCGCCGACGTCACCGTGCCCGTCTCGTACATGAACTCCTCCGCCGACATCAAGTCCTTCACCGGCCGTCACGGCGGCACCATCTGCACCTCCAGCAACGCCAAGCGCGCCCTGGAGTGGGCGTTCCAGCAGGGCGAGAAGGTGCTCTTCCTCCCCGACCAGCACCTCGGCCGCAACACCGCGGTCCGGGAGATGGGCTTCTCGCTGGAGGACTGCGTCCTCTACAACCCGCACAAGCCGAACGGCGGGGTCACCGCGGAGCAGCTGCGCGACGCCAAGATGATCCTGTGGCGCGGCCACTGCTCGGTGCACGGCCGCTTCTCGCTGGACTCGGTGGAGGACGTGCGCGCCCGCATCCCCGGCGTCAACGTCCTGGTGCACCCCGAGTGCAAGCACGAGGTCGTCACCGCGGCCGACCAGGTCGGCTCGACCGAGTACATCATCAAGGCCCTGGAGGCGGCCCCGGCCGGTTCGTCCTGGGCGATCGGCACCGAGCTCAACCTGGTGCGCCGGCTGGCCAAGGCGCACCCGGACAAGCAGATCGTCTTCCTCGACAAGACCGTCTGCTTCTGCTCGACCATGAACCGGATCGACCTGCCGCACCTGGTGTGGACGCTGGAGTCGCTGGCCGACGGCAAGGTCGTCAACCGCATCCAAGTGGACCGGGAGACCGAGCACTTCGCGAAGCTGGCGCTGGAGCGGATGCTCGCCCTGCCGTAGGGGCAGGATGGGCGCATGATCCTGCGCCCGTTGCACGACACCGACGAGGACGCCGATGCCGTAGCGGTCGTGGCCGCCGCCGCGTTCGGCGCCTCCGACGCCCTGCCCGGTGGCGGCCCGCCCGAGGAGATGCCTCCCGGGCGGGCCGCTCTGCTGCGACGGCGCAACCGGTACGTCGCGCGCACCGACCCCGGTGGCTGCTGGCTGGCCGTGGACGAGACCTCCGGCATGCCGCTCGGGGTCGCCATGTCGACGCGCCGCGAGGGGACCTGGGGGCTGTCGCTCTTCGCCGTGCTGCCCTCCGCGCAGCGGCAGGGGGTCGGGCGCGAACTGCTCGCCGCCGCCCTGGCGTACGGGCGCGGCTGCCTGCGCGGCATCATCTGCAGCTCCCCCGACCCGCGGGCGGCGGCGACCTACCGCCGGGCGGGCTTCGCGCTGCACCCGGCGATGCGCCTGGAAGGCGCCGTCCGCAAGGGCGACCTGCCCGCGCCGGACGGGGCGGTGCACGAGGGCTCGGCCAAGCACCGCGACCTGATGGACTCCGTCGACCGGCGCACCCGGGGCGGCGCCCACGGCCCCGACCACGACCAACTGCTCACCGAGTGCCCCCTGTTGGTCGTGGACGACCTCGCCGGGAGCGGCTACTGCTACGTCGACCGGGACGGTCACGTACGGCTGCTGGCCGCGACCTCGCGGCGGCTGGCGTCCCGGCTGCTCACCGCCGCGCTGCTGAGCCTGCCCGAGGGCACCACCGCGCGGGTCCCCAACCTGACGGCCGAACAGCAGTGGGCGGTGGACGTGGGCCTGACGGCCGGGCTGGAGCTGAGCACATCCGGCTGGGTCTGCCTGCGCGGAATGCGTCCGCCGGAGCCGTACATCCCGTCCGGGTTCTTCCTGTAGACGGGGCAGGGCCCGGGGCGTTCACGAACGCCCCGGGCCCTGCCGCCGGTCGTACTGCGCCGGGTCTCAGACCTTGGCCAGCTCCGACTTCTTCTGCGTCTCCTCCTCGCCCGGGCCTGCGGCCCCGGCCGCCCGCTTCAGCGCCTTGCGCTTGGCACGGCGCTCCTTGCGGATCTCGACCATCGTGTAGAGGGTCGGGACGAGCAGCAGGGTCAGCAGCGTCGAGGTGAGCAGACCGCCGATGACGACCACGGCGAGCGGCTGGGCGATGAAGCCGCCCTCGCCGGTCACCCCAAGGGCCATCGGGAGCAGGGCGAAGATGGTCGCCAGCGCGGTCATCAGGATCGGCCGCAGACGGTGCCGGCCACCCTCGATGACGGCCTCCACGACGCCGTACCCCTGGGCGCGGTACTGGTTGATGAGGTCCATCAGCACGATCGCGTTGGTCACGACGATGCCGATGAGCATCAGCATGCCGATCAGCGCCGGGACGCCCATCGGGGTGCCCGTGATCAGCAGCAGGCCGATCGCGCCGGTGGCCGCGAACGGGATGGACACCAGCAGCACCAGCGGCTGGATCAGGCTGCGGAAGGTGCCGACCAGCAGCATGAAGACGATGGCGATCGCGGCGAGCATCGCGAGCAGGAGCCCTGTGTTGGCCTCGTCCTGATCAGAGGAGACACCGCCGATCTCGACGGTGGCGCCCTTGGGGAGATCGAGCGAGTCGATCTCCTTCGTCAGGGCGTTGCTCACCGCGCCGGTGTTGTCACCGGTCGGCTTCGCCGTGATCGTGGCGGCGCGGGCACCGTCGATCCGGGTCTTCTGCACCGGGCCGGGGGCCTCGACGACCTCGGCGACCTTGCCGAGCTTCACCGGTCCCGCGGGGGTGGGGATGGTGAGGGCCTCGAGCTCGGCGACCGTCCCGGCCTTCTGCCCGGAGACCACCCGCACGTCGCGCTCGGTGTCGTCGAGCACAGCGCTGCCGACGGTCGTACCGCGCACGGCCTGGGTGACGGCGGCACCGATGGTGGCGTCGTTCAGTCCGTACTTGGCGGCCTCGGCCTGCTTGGCGTGGACCTCGATCCTGGGGACGCTCTGCGCGAGGTCGCTGGTGACGTCGGTGACGTCGTCCAGACCGGCAACGGCGTCACGCACCTCGGCACTGGCCTTGGCCAGGGTGCCGGCGTCCGCTGCCTTGACCACGACCGACAGGTTCTGGCTGCCGAAGCCGTCGCCGGCGGAGACCGAGGTAGTACCGACGCCGTCGAGCTTCTTCAGGCCCGTCCGGATCTCGTCGAGGACGCCGGCACTGTCGTCGGCGCTCTTCAGCTTCACCTGGAAGCTGGCCTGGTTGGCGCCGGTGCCGCCGCCGAAGGCCGCCAGGAAGCCGGACGATCCGACGGTGACCTGGTAGTCCTGGACCTGGTCGATGCCCTCGAGCAGCTTCTCGACCTTGCGGGCCGCCGCGTCGGAGGCGGACAGGCTGGTGCCCGGCGGGAGCTCCTGCTTGACGGTCAGGGTGTCCTGGGCACCGGGCTCGAAGAAGTTCGTCTTCAGCAGCGGGGCGAGTCCGACGGTGACCAGCAGGACCGCCACGGCGATGAGGACGCTGGTCAGCCGACGGCGGGTGGCGAAGCGCAGCACCGGCACGTACAGCCGCTGCAGTGCGCCGCGGGACTCCTCCTCTTCGGCCCGGCGCCGGATCTCCTCCGGGGCGATCCTGCCCGCGTCGGCCGGCGGCTTGAGGAACCAGTACGACAGCACCGGGACGACCGTCAGCGACACCAGCAGCGAAGCCAGCAGCGCCACGGCGACGGTCAGCGAGAACGAGCCGAACAGGGCGCCGACCAGGCCGCCGACCAGACCGATCGGCAGGAAGACGGCGACCGTGGTGAGGGTGGAGGCGGTGACCGCGCCGGCCACCTCGCGCACCGCGGCGATGATCGCGGGCTGCTTCTCCTCGCCGTAGGCGAGGTGCCGCTTGATGTTCTCCAGCACCACGATCGAGTCGTCGACGACACGGCCGATGGCGATGGTCAGCGCGCCCAGGGTGAGCACGTTGAGCGACAGGCCGCGGGTCCACAGCACGATCAGCGTCAGCACGACGGAGAGCGGGATGGAGACCGCGGTCACCAGGGTCGAGCGCAGCGACGCGAGGAAGACCAGGATGATCACGACCGCGAAGAGCAGACCGAGCAGGCCCTCAGTGGTCAGGCCGTGGATCGACTTGGAGACCGCGGGGCCCTGGTCGCTGACGACGGTGAGCTTGGCGCCCTTGCCGAGGTCGCGCTCGAGATCGGCCAGCTTGTCCTTGACGGCCGAGGAGATCGCGACGGCGCTGCCGTCCTGGTCCATGGTGACGGCGACGCCGAGGCTCGGCTCACCGTCGGTCCGGGTGATGGAAGCGGCGGCGTCCGGGCGCTCCGCGACGGTGGCGACGTCGCCGAGGCGCACGGGCTTGACGCCCGCGGGGATCCGAAGGTCCTCGATCTCGCGCACCGACGCGTACTCGCCGCCGACCTGGACGGTGCGGCTCTTGCCGCCGTCGTCGAAGGAGCCTGCCGGGACGGCGTGGCCGCCGGCCTGCAGCGCCTGCACGAGGGCGGCGGCGCCGAGCTTGCGGGCGGCGAGCTTCTTGTCGTCGGGGGTGACGGTGACGATCTGGTCCTGGACGCCGGTGACGGTCACCTGGCCGACACCGTCGATGTCCTGCAGGACCGGGACGACCGAGCGGTCGAGCGCGTCGGCCAGTGCCTGCTGGTCCAGGCCGGTGGAGGTGGCGGCGAGGACGACGGTCGGGATGTCGTCCGTCGAGCCGGCGATGACCTGCGGGTCGGCGTCCTCCGGCAGCCGCGAGGAGACCCGGTTCACCGCCTGCTGGACGTTGGCCACCAGCTTGTCGCTGTCGTTGCCGTAGTCGAACTGGGCCATGATCACGGCAGCGCCCTCGCTGGCCGTGGACGTGATGCCGGTGATGCCGTCGACGCCCTTGACGCCGTTCTCGATCGGCTCGACGACCTGCTTCTCGACGACGTCGGGGGACGCGCCCGGGTAGGTCGTGATCACCGACACCAGGGGCAGGTCGATGGAGGGGTACAGCTGCTGCTTGAGGGACGGTATCGCGATGGCGCCGAAGCCGATGGCGACCACCGCCATCAGCGCGACCAGACTGCGCTGGGCGAGGCTGATTCGGGACAGCCAGGACATCGTGGTGCGGTCTCTTCTCTGTGCTCAGAGTGCTCGGGTGTTCTCGGGTTGTGGACTTTTGTCAGCCCACGCCACTTTCTCCTGTCGCGGAGGGTGGTTTCCTCAGCCCGAGGTCGTGATTGGTCGCGGGGGCGTACTGCGGATGCGGTACACGCCGGTCGTACTCAGCGCGCCGCGGGCCGCACCAGACCCGACTCGTACGCGGCGACGACCAGCTGCGCGCGGTCGCGGGCACCGAGTTTGGCCATGGTGCGGTTCACGTGCGTCTTGACGGTGAGCGGGCTCACCCCGAGGCGTTCGGCGATCTCGTCGTTCGGCAGCCCCAGCGCCACCTCGACCAGCACCTCGCGCTCGCGTGCCGTCAGCGCGTCCAGGTCCGGGGCCGCCGGCCCGCCCTCCGAGGGCAGCGGGCGCCGACCGCCGCTCTGCGCCAGGAACTGGGCGATCAGGCTCTTGGTCGCCGACGGGGACAGCAGCGCGTCGCCCTCGGCGACGGTGCGGATCGCGGCGAGCAGCTCGGCCGGCTCGGCGCCCTTGCCGAGGAACCCGGCGGCGCCGGCCCGGATCGCCTGCGCGACGTACTCGTCCGCCTCGAAGGTCGTCAGGACCAGGACCGCCACGCCGGTCAGGTCCTCGGCGGCGGTGATCTCGCGGGTGGCGGCAAGGCCGTCCGTGCCGGGCATCCGGATGTCCATCAGGACGACGTCCGCCCGGGTGCTGCGGGCCAGCGCGACGGCCTCGGCGCCGTCCGAGGCCTCCCCCACGACCTCCATGTCCGGCTCGGACTCCACGAGGACGCGGAACGCGCCCCGCAGCAGCGCCTGGTCGTCCGCGAGCAGCACCCTGATCATGCCGGGATTCTCCCATCCCCCCGCCGGGCGGCCGTCTGACCCGGCACCACCAGCGGCAGGCGGGCGTGGACGCGGAAACCGCCCTGCGTGCAGGGGCCGGCCTCGCAGGTGCCGCCGAGGGCCGCGGCCCGCTCGCGCATGCCGATCAGGCCGTGGCCGCCGCCCGCGGTGCCCGGGGCCTGCGGGCTGCCGCCACGGTCGACCACGGTGACCTCCAGCGTCCCGTCGCCGCGCGCGATGCGGATCTGCGCCCGCGCGCCCGGGCCGGCGTGCTTGTGGACGTTGGTCAGCGACTCCTGGATGACCCGGTACGCGGTGAGGTCCACGCTCGCGGGAAGCGTGCCGGGGTCCTCCTCGGCCACCTCCACCGGCAGCCCGGCCCGGCGGAAGCCGTCGACGAGCTGGTCCAGCACCCCGAGGCCGGGTGCCGGTTCCATGGGTGCGGCGGGGTCCCCCGACTGCCGCAGCAGGCCGACGGTCGCACGGAGTTCGTCCAGCGCGGAACGGCTCGCCTCGCGGACGTGCGCGAGGGCCTGCTTCGCCTGGTCGGGGCGGCTGTCCATGACGTGGGCGGCGACACCGGCCTGCACGTTGACCAGGGCGATGTGGTGGGCGACCACGTCGTGCAGCTCGCGGGCGATCCGCATCCGCTCCTCGGCGACGCGGCGCTTGGCCTCCTCCTCCCGGGTGCGCTCGGCCCGCTCGGCGCGCTCCTCGACGGCGGCGATGTAGGCGCGGCGGTGACGGGTGGCCTCGCCGGCGGCGGCGGCCATGCCGCTCCACGCGAACAGGGCGATGTTCTCGGCGGAGTACCAGGGCCGGGCCCCGAAGAGCATGGCGATCGCGGGCAGCAGCAGGCAGGTGGCGAGGCCGAGCCGGAAGGTGGTGGTGCGGTCGGTGCGCGTGGAGGCGGAGAAGAGCGCCACGACGACGGTGGCGGCCACCGGGGCGCGCCCCTCCCCGGTCGCGGTGAGCAGGTAGACCACGGTGACCGCGCCGGTGAAGGCGAGGACGCCCAGCGGGCTGCGCCGGCGCACCATCAGAGCGGCGGAGCCGAGGACGGCCAGCAGGATGTCGGGGACCGAGGCGTCGTACCGCTCGGTGTGCGGCCCGATGAACATGTTGCCGAGGATCACCGCGAGGACGGCGAGCGCCAGCCCGGCGTCGAGGGCTACGGGGTGGGCCTGCGGCCACAGCCGGGCCCGGTCCTTCATCGATCGATGCTGCACGCTCACCAACGGTACGGGTCCCCTGGAACGGCCGTGCCCCGGTCCGGTGCGGTACCGGGCCGGGGCACTCGGCGGGTGCGCTGGTCGCGAGGTGTCAGCCGGGGATGAGTCCGCCGTCCCCGAGCAGTGCCCGGACCTCCTCCAAGGTGGCCTCCGAGGCCGGCAGGATCAGCTCGGACGGCTCCAGGGAGTCGTCCGGCAGAGGAGTGCCGAGCCGCCGGACGGCGTCGAGGAGCGCGGTGAGCGTGCGCCGGAACCCGGCGTCGTCACCGCTCTCCATCTCCGCCAGGAGCTCGTCGTCGAGCTTGTTGAGTTCGGTGAGGTGGCTCTCGTCCACCGTCACCTGGCCCTCGCCCATGATCCTTACGATCACGACGCCCTCCTCAGGGGTGTCTCACTGCTTGTCGAACCGGGGCTGGTCCTGGGTCTGCGACGGGGTCTGGCCCTGCTGTCCGCTCTCGATGGCCTGCTGCGGGGAGCCACCGGCCAGCTCGGCCTTCATGCGCTGCAGCTCCAGTTCGACGTCACTGCCGCCGGAGAGGCGGTCGAGCTCCGCCTGGATGTCGTCCTTGGCGATCCCGGTCGGGTCGTCGAGGGCGCCGGAGGCCAGCAGCTCGTCCAGGGCGCCGGCCCGGGCGCGCAGCTGCTCGGTCTTGTCCTCGGCCCGCTGGATCGCCAGGCCGACGTCGCCCATCTCCTCCGAGATGCCGGAGAAGGCCTCGCCGATCTGGGTCTGGGCCTTGGCCGCGCTGTAGGTGGCCTTGATGGTCTCCTTCTTGGTGCGGAAGGCGTCCACCTTGGCCTGCAGGCGCTGGGCGGCGAGGGTGAGCTTCTCCTCCTCGCCCTGCAGCGTCTGGTGCTGCGTCTCCAGGTCGGTGACCTGCTGCTGGAGGGCGGCTCGACGCGACAGCGCCTCGCGGGCCAGGTCCTCCCGTCCCAGGGCGAGCGCCTTGCGGCCCTGGTCCTCGTACTTCGCGGACTGCTGCTGCAGCTGGTTCAGCTGCAGCTCCAGGCGCTTGCGCGAGGTGGCGACGTCCGCCACACCGCGCCGTACCTTCTGCAGCAGCTCCAGCTGTTTCTGGTACGAGTAGTCGAGGGTCTCGCGCGGATCCTCGGCCCGGTCAAGGGCCTTGTTGGCCTTCGCGCGGAAGATCATCCCCATCCGCTTCATGACACCGCTCATGGGCCTCGCGCGCCCCCTTCATTCAGCTCGCCAGCACACCTCTACAGACCCCACAGTACGGGGCCTGGTTCCATTACCCCACTGTTCTGTTGCTGATGCGCTCATCCTTAGGAACGATCACAGTTCGATGACCTCAGGCGCAGGGAGTAGGTGAGGGGCTGGGGGTCCCGTCGGCGAGCACGTAACCTTGGAGTCGTGTTCCGACGTCGTTCCCAAAGCGAGCAGACCGCGTCCACCACTGTGGTGGACGACCGGCAGCCCCGCGACCCGCAGGCTCCCAAGGGTCGCCCCACGCCCAAGCGCAGCGATGCCCAGGGCCAGCGCCGCAAGGCGGTGACCACGCCCACCGACCGCAAGGCCGCCACCAAGCAGGCCCGCGACGCCCGGCGGGCCGATCTGGCCAAGCAGCGCGAGGCCCTGATGAACGGGGACGAGCGCTACCTGCCCGCCCGTGACAAGGGCCCGGTGCGCAAGTTCGCGCGTGACTACGTGGACTCGCGCTTCCGCATGGCCGAGTTCTTCCTGCCGCTCGCCGTGGTCATCCTCGTGCTCAGCATGCTCCGCAACCCCGCGCTGCAGAACCTCTCGCTGCTGCTGTGGCTCGTGGTCATCGTGCTGATCGTCGTCGACTCGGCCTTCACCGGCTTCCTGCTCCGCCGCGAGCTGGCCAAGCGCTTCCCGGACAAGCCCACCAAGGGCGCGGTCGCCTACGCCCTCATGCGGACCCTCCAGATGCGCCGACTGCGCCTGCCGAAGCCGCAGGTCAAGCGCGGCACCAAGCTCTGAGCGGGAACGGCGGTTTCGCAGGCGCCGCCGGCTCGTGGCTGGACCGGCTGGGCGGGCTCCGGAACACCGTGCGCCAGGAGCTGGTCGCGCGCCAGCTGGACGAGCAGATCACCGCGCGCTTCCCCGTGGGGCGCCGGCTCAGGATCCTCGACGTCGGCCCCGGCCAGGGCACCCAGGCGCTGCGGCTCGCCCGTGCCGGCCACCTGGTCACCGGCCTGGAGGCCGATCCGGAGATGGCGGGGGTCCTGCGCGGGGCCGTGGCCGCCGAGCCGGAGGGCATACGCGAGCGGATCAGCCTCGTCGAGGGCGACGGCCGGGAGACCGGCCGGCACTTCGGGCCCGGCAGCTTCGACGTCGTGCTCTGCCACGGTGTGCTGATGTACGTGCCCGAGCCGGACGCCATGGTCGCCGGGCTCGCCCGGGTGCTTGCCCCCGGCGGGCTGCTGTCGCTGCTGGTGCGGAACGCCGACGCCCTGGCGATGCGGCCCGCGCTGCAGGGCGACTGGGCCGGTGCGCTGTCCGCCTTCGCGGGCGACACCTACACCAACCGGCTGGGGCTCGCCGCCCGCGCCGACCGGCGCGCGGACCTGACGACGACCCTGAGCGCCATCGGCGCGCCGCTGCACGCCTGGTACGGGGTGCGGGTCTTCACCGACACGGCGCCGGACGACTCCGTGGAGGTGCCGGAGGAGTTGCTGGCCGCCGAGGAGCTGGCCGGCCGCACCGACCCCTACCGCGGGGTCGCGGCACTGCTGCATCTGTGCGGCGTACGGAACTGACCGGGGCGGGATACCGGGGACGGGACGCCACGAACGCGACACTTCGGTCATGCGCGATTCGAAGCCCAACCGATGGCGGCCGCCGACGGCGCTCCGGGCGGCGGCCCTGCTGCTGGCCGTCGCGTGCTGCGGGGGCGTGACCGCCGGATGCACGGGGGACTCCCCCTCCCCCAGCGCGGCATCTTCGGCGCCCGCGCCCGTCGCCGCCTCCGAGCTGGCCGGCGCCCGTGATCTGGAGCGCTCCTACCAGCAGGTGGTCAAGGCGGTGCTGCCGTCCGTCGTCCAGATCAACACGTCCGAGGGACTGGGCTCCGGCATCGTCTACGACACCAAGGGCCACATCGTCACCAACGCCCATGTCGTCGGCAGTTCCGACACCTTCGAGGTCACCCTCGCCAACAGCGACACCCCGCACAAGGGCCGGCTCGTGGCCGCCTACCCCGAGCAGGACCTCGCCGTCATCGAACTCGACGACCCGCCGAGCGGGCTGCGCGCGGCGTCCTTCGGGCGCTCGCGCGACGTCCAGGTCGGCCAGATCGTGCTCGCCATGGGCAGTCCGCTCGGCCTGAACAGCAGCGTCACGCAGGGCATCGTCTCGGCCGTCGGCCGTACGGTCAGCGAATCCGGGGCCGAGGGCGGCACCGGCGCCACCTTGGCCGACATGGTGCAGACCTCGGCGCCCATCAACCCGGGCAACAGCGGCGGCGCACTGGTCAACCTCTCCGGCCAGGTCATCGGCATCCCGACGCTCGCCGCGGTCAACCCCACCATGGGCGACTCCTCGGCCCCGGGCATCGGCTTCGCCATCCCCGCGGCGACCGTCACCCGCATCGCGGACCAGATCATCAAGCACGGCAAGGTCGTCGACTCCGGCCGCGCGGCGCTGGGCATCGTCGCGCGCACCATCCTCGACGAGAACTTCCAGCCCGCCGGGGTGGGCGTGGTCGAGGTGACCCGGGGCGGGGCGGCGGACAAGGCCGGGATCAAGCCCGGGGACGTCATCACCGATGTCGGGGGCGACGCCATCACGACCCTCCAGTCGCTGTCCGAGGCCCTGGTCCAGCACGCCCCCGGCGACACCGTGGACGTCACCTTCCAGCGCGGCGGCAACGAGAAGACCGTCAAGGTCACGCTCGGGCAGCTCCAGTAGCGGCCGGACGCACAGCCGGGGCGGGGGGGGGGGTGGTGTGGGCCACCCCCGCCGCCGGGGACTAGTAAAACTACTACTACCCCCACGACGAAAGGTCGTAAGTGAGGTCGTGGGACGTCCCACGACCCCGCCCCGGCGTGGTGCGGCGGCCGGACCCCCGGCCGCCCGGGCACCGGTCTACTCGTCGGCGTGCAGGCTCATCGGGCCGTAGATCTTCGTGCCGTCCTCGAAGAGGTGCACCTGGTCGGCGCCTCCCTGGAGGAGGTCCTTCCAGACCTCGCCGATCCAGGACTCGGCGTCGCCCTGCGTGGGGAACTCCTCGGGCTCGACCGCGGGGGTGACCTCCGTGCCGTCGGTCTTCTCGAAACGCCACGTCCACGCCATGTCCGTCTCCTCGTCCCTGGGGGTGCCTGCCCGGCAGCGTAGCGTGCGCGGACGCGAGAGGATCTGCACGTGGAACTGACTCTCCTCGGCACCGGTGGCCCAGGCGGCCTGCCCCTCCCCGGCTGCCCGTGCGCGGCGTGCGCGACGGCGGTGGGCGACCAGGCGCGGGCGGCGACCTCGCTGCTCGTGGACGGGGTGCTGCTGCTCGACCTGACGCCGGGTCTCGCGCTGACCGCGGCGCGCTCCGGCCGCTCGCTCGCCGGGGTCCGCCAGGTGCTGCTGTCGCATCCGCACGACGGGCCGGCCGTGGAGATCCCGGCGGGGCTGCCCGCGCCGGGCCGGGTGGCCGCCGGGCAGGAGATCACGCTGCTGACCGGCCACCGGGTGCGGGCGGTGCCGGTCGACGCGCCAGGGTCCGGGTACGAGGTGACGGGACCGGACGGCGAGCGGTTGCTGTACCTGCCGCCGGAATGCGCTCCGGCGGGGCTGCCGGAGGCCGTGGAGCCCTACCGGATGGTGCTGCTGGACGCCGTGGGCCGGCCGGACGGGCTGGCGCGGCTGCGCGCGGCCGGCGCGGTCGGGAGCACCACCGACGTCGTCGCGGTGCACCTGGACCACCGCGTCCACCCCGGGCCGGAGCTGCGGCGCCGGCTGGCCGCGCTCGGCGTACGGGCGGTGCCGGACGGCACGACGCTGACGGTCGGCGACCTGCACGACGTGCCCGACGTGCCGCGGCGCACGCTCGTGCTGGGCGGGGCGCGGTCGGGCAAGTCGGTGGAGGCGGAGCGGCGGCTGTCGGCCTTCCCCGACGTGCTGTACGTGGCCACCGGCGGGGCGCGCGGCGGTGACCCGGAGTGGGCGGAGCGCGTGGCGCTGCACCGCGAGCGGCGTCCGCAGTCGTGGCAGACGGTGGAGACCTGCGACCTGCTGCCGCTGCTGGCCGAGGAGGACGGGCCCGCGCTGCTGATCGACTGCCTGTCGCTGTGGCTGACGCACACCATGGACGAGCTCGGCGCGTGGGACGACGAGAAGTGGGCGGAGGGCGCCGAGCGCGAACTGCGCCGCCGCGTCGGGGAACTGACCGCGGCGTGGCGCGCCACCCGCCGCACGGCCGTGGCGGTCAGCAACGAGGTCGGCTCCGGGGTCGTGCCGGCCACGGCCAGCGGGCGCAGATTCCGGGACGAGCTGGGGCGGCTGAACCTCGCGCTGGCCGACGAGTCCGAGCACGTGGTGCTGGTGGTCGCGGGACAGGCGCTGCCACTGCGGGGCTGACCTCGGCGCGCGACCCCGCGGACCGGTAGTGTTCGACCCCGTGAGCGGCCTGAACCTTGATGACTTCGCGACCCTGGTGGAGCGTCCGGACGCCGGTGTGCGCCGTGACGCACGCGACCGTTGGCAGCGGCTGGTGCGTCCGGCGAGCGCGCTGGGCGGGCTGGCCGAGCTCGCCGACTGGCTGTCGGCGGTCCAGGGCGCGGCGACCCTGCGCCCGATCGGGCACCCCAAGGCCGTGCTCTTCGCGGCGGACCACGGGGTGGCGGCACTGAAGGTGTCCGCCCGCCCCGGGGGCACCGCGGTCGAGCTGGTGCGGCGGGTCCTGGACGGGGCCTCCCCGGTCAATGTGCTGGCCCGTCAGTACGGCGCGGCGCTGCGGGTGGTGGACGTCGGCGTGGACGCGCCGGCCGATGACCTGCCCGCCGACGTGACGGCGCACCGCGTGCGGCGCGGCTCCGGCCGGATCGACGTGGAGGACGCGCTGACGGCCGAGGAGGCCGAGGCGGCGTTCCGGGCCGGCATGGCCGTCGCGGACGAGGAGGCGGACTCCGGCACGGACCTGGTGCTCCTCGGTGATCTGAGCGTGGGCGGCACCACGGTGGCCGGGGTGCTGATCGCGGCGCTGTGCGGTACCGACGCCTCGGTGGTGACGGGCCGCGGTTCGGGCATCGACGACATCGCGTGGATGCGCAAGTGCGCGGCGATCCGCGACGCGCTGCGCCGGGCCCGGCCCGTGCTGGGCGACCAGCTGGAGCTGCTGGCGGCGGTCGGCGGCGCGGACGTGGCGGCGATCACCGGTTTCCTGCTGCAGGCCTCGGTGCGGAAGCTGCCGGTGGTACTTGACGGCGTGGTGTCCGCGGCGTGCGCGCTGGTCGCGCAGCGGATCGCCTTCCGGGCGCCGGACTGGTGGCTGGCCGGGCAGGCCAGCGGTGAGCCCGGCCAGGTCAAGGCGCTGGACCGGCTGTCCATCGAGCCGCTGCTCGACCAGAAGGTGACGGCGGGTGAGGGCACCGGCGCGCTGCTGGCGCTGCCCCTTCTGAAGGCGGCGGCGGCCCTGTCGGCGGAGCTGCCGGAACGTTTCTGAGCCATCGCGAACCGGGTCGTTCCCGTAGGATCCAGACTTATGGGAACGGCCGTCTCGGTCTGGCGTGAACGCTGCGCGGTGTCCACCGTCCGGTACCTGCGCCTGGTCGGCCTGGTCGACCTGCTGGGTGCGGTGTGGGTGTCCTTCGGGAACGACATCCGGCGTCACGACGTCGACGAGTACGTCACCCCGTACCTGCTGACCGCCGGCTACACCCCGGCCTTCCTCGCGCTCTTCCTGGCGGTCACGATGCGCCGCAGGAAGCGCGCGGCCTGGCTGCTCAACCTCGTCCTCGCCGGGCTCTACCTGCTGTTCCTGGCCGCTGCGACGGCCGTCCCCGCGTTCCGCGGCCATCCGCAGAACTGGGTGTCGCTGGGGATCACCGCCGCCTTCTGCGCCGCGTTGCTCGCCGGGCGCCGCGCGTTCCGCGCCAAGGGCGACCGCGCCAACCCCCGGCTGGCCGCGGCGGTCGCCGTCGGCGGCGTCGCGGCCGGCGGACTCCTCGCCGCGGGGCTGGTCACCGTCACCGACACCGGGCACGGCTCGACCTTCGGCCAGCGGTACGCGTACGCCATGCTCCGCGTGGTCTCGCTGGCGGACGCCGAGGAGTCCTTCCCGGGGATCTCGACCCCGGGCTGGGTCGACGTCGTCATCAACGCCATGAGCGCCGTGCTGTTCCTGCTGGTGCTGTACACGGCGTTCCGCTCGCCCCGCGGCCGCGAACTGCTCGGCCCGCAGGACGAGATGCGGCTGCGGGCCCTGCTGGACCGGCACGGCGAACGTGACTCGCTCGGCTACTTCGCGCTGCGCCGCGACAAGAGCGTGGTCTGGTCGCCGTCGGGCAAGTCGGCGATCGCCTACCGCGTCGTCGGCGGGGTGTCCCTCGCCTCCGGCGACCCCATCGGCGACCCCGAGGCCTGGCCCGGGGCGATCGAGGCCTGGCTCGCCGAGGCCCGTGAGCACGCCTGGGTGCCGGCGGTGGTGGGGGCCGGCGAGGTGGCCGGCACGGTCTACGCGCGGCACGGGCTGGACGCCCTGGAACTCGGCGACGAGGCGATCGTCGAGGTCGCCGACTTCACCCTGGAGGGCCGCGCGATGCGCACCGTGCGGCAGGCGTACCACCGGATCGGGCGCGCCGGGTACACCGTCCGCGTACGGCGTCACGAGGACATCCCGGCGCGGGAGATGGCGGCCCTGCTCGAGCGCGCGGACCGCTGGCGGTACGGGCAGACCGAGCGGGGCTTCTCCATGGCGCTGGGGCGGCTCGGCGACCCGGCGGACGGCCGGTGCGTCATGGTGGAGTGCGCGGACGGGCGGGGCGAGCCGAGGGCGCTGCTCAGTTTCGTGCCGTGGGGGCGGCACGGGCTGTCGCTGGACCTGATGCGCCGCGACCGGGACTCCGACAACGGGCTGGTGGAGTTCATGGTGATCGAGCTGATCCGGCGCGCGCAGGAGACCGGGGTCGAGCGGGTGTCGCTCAACTTCGCCGTCTTCCGTTCGGTCTTCGAGCGCGGGGCGAGGCTGGGCGCCGGACCGGTGCTGCGGATGTGGCGGGCGCTGCTGACCTTCTTCTCCCGGTGGTGGCAGATCGAGTCGCTGTACCGCGCCAACGCCAAGTACCGGCCGGTCTGGGAGCCGCGTTTCCTGCTCTTCGAGAAGGGCGGCGAACTGCCCCGGATCGGAGTGGCGAGCGCACGGGCCGAGGGCTTCCTCGCCGCGCCCCGCATGCCCTCGCCCCGGCGGTGAGGGACCGGCCGGAGGCCGCGCCGCAGGCCCTGGACGGGGTGCTCCGCCCACGCTACGGCACCGCCTGCGGACAGGCGGCGACGGCGGGCCCGCGCGTTCGCCGCTACGGCCCGCACCAAGGACCAGCCGGCCCTGATCGCCGGGACGGCACGGCGGCACGGAGACGATCGAGCGCCTGGAGCGGCCGACCGCCACCGGCGGTGCCGACGAGGAAACCGTCGCCGGCGGGCCCGGCCGGGGCGCCGCGGCGGCCTGCACCCGGCACGCGGCGACCACGCGCGCCGGGCGTCCGACGGCCGAGGTGAAGGCCGCGGCCCGTCGGGGCGGAGACGCTCACCGACGCCGTCCGGAGGGACCGGCGAGAGCCGCCGGCGCCGCACACCCGGCGGACGCGCCGTGGCTCAGCGCTCGGTGAAGCCGCCGATCCAGTCCTGGAGCCGCCGCAACGGGCCCGACCAGCGCGCGTCGTGCCGTGCGGCGCGGGCCTGCGCCCGCAGGACCGCCCCGGGCCTGCGGGAGTAGAGCCGTTCGGCCCACAACGAGTCGGGGCGCGCGAGCCGCAGGGCCGCGTACAGCGCGACGAAGGGCACGAAGACGCCGACGACGGCGGAGCGCAGCTTGCCCTTGACGAGGGCGACGAGGACGAACAGGAAGTTGACGGCGATGGTGAGGATCACCGAGACGCGGCTCTGCTGCTCGTCCGGGCTGACCGAGTTGACGCCGAAGGGGACCAGGCCGCAGAGCATCATCAGGACGACGGAGAAGGTGACGACGACGGCCTCGACGCTCTTGCGGCCGCGATCGCTCCAGTACACGTCGTCGAGGTAGAGCACGAGCGCGAACTCGTCGAGCACCAGGCCCGCTCCGGCGCCGAACAGGACCGCGGACAGGTAGGCGCCGAAGCCCCGTGAGGAACTGGCGACGCCCCCGAAGCCGCCGATCGTCATGAGGATGATCCCGGGCACCACGTGGTGGATGTGGGTGCCGCCGGAGGAGATGTTGCGGAAGGGGCCCTTGCCGGCCCGGATGAGACGGGTGATCATCCGGGTGACCAGGAAGGTCAGCACGAACGCGCCCAGCGCGAGGAGCAGCGGCAGCTTTCCCGGCTCGATGATGTTGCGGTACCACCAGTCGCCCATGCCGATTGCTCCAGATTCGCCCCGTACGCGGCACTATACGGTTCCGGCCCGGCGGTTACCCTGCACGCCATGACCGCCGACCCCGACCCCGCGCCCGCTCCCGCGCCCCCCGCCGTCACGGCCGCCGACGGACTGCGCTTCGCCTTCGGCACCCTGACGGTGCTGCGGGTCCGGGTCACCCGCTGGGACCGCCCGGCGGCCCGCGCCGGGATGCTCTGGGCGCCCGTGGCCGGGCTGGTCGTGGGGCTGTGCGCGGCGGCGGCCGGCGGACTCCTGCTGCTCCTCGGCTCGGGGCCGCTGCCCGCCGCGGTGGCCGGCGCCGCCGTACCGGCCGCCCTGACGCGGGGGCTGCACCTGGACGGGCTGGCCGACACCGCCGACGGGCTGGGCAGCGGCAAGCCCGCCGAGGACGCGCTGCGCATCATGAAGCAGTCCGACATCGGGCCCTTCGGTGTGCTCACCCTGGTCCTCGTCCTGCTGGCCCAGGTCGCCGCGCTCGCCGAGCTGTACGGCCAGTCCTGGACCCGGGGGGCGGTCGCCGCCGCCCTGGCCGGGCTCACCGCCCGCGCCGCGATGACGCTGGCCTGCCGTGACGGTGTGCCCCCGGCCCGCCCCGGCGGGCTCGGCGCGGCCGTGGCCGGCGCCGTCCCCGCCCGTACCGCCTGGGCCTCGGCCGCGCTGACGGTGGCGGTCTGCGCCGCCTGCGGGGCCGCCTTCGGTGTGCCGGACGCGGTGCGCTGTGCGGCGGCGGCGGCCGCGGCCCTGTCCGCCGCGGAACTGCTGCTGCGGCGGTGCCGCCGGCGCCTGGGCGGCGTCACCGGTGACGTCTTCGGCGCGTTGTGCGAGACCGCCGCGACGGCCGCGCTGCTGGTGCTCACCCTGGGCTGAGCGCCACGCGACGGCCGGGCGCGATGCGGGCCGACGCCCCAACTCCCGGCGGACGGACGGGGATCGGGACCCTGTCCGGGGCGCCGCGCGGGCCCGCTCCCATAGGGAAAACCCGCGCCTTCGCCGCCATGGGCGCAGGTCGTGGTCGCAAGCGACAGGAGTGAGCGTAAGGTCGGTGCTGCACCCCCCGCCCGTGCCGCGAAGGACGCCCGGCGTCGGGCACGAGGGAGCCGGACGGAGTCCGGCGTCAAGTATTGGACCCCCGAAGGAACAGGATCCGCATCACCGTGACTGCACTGACTCTCAGCACCTCCTCCGCGGCAGCGCTGCGCGCTGACGCCGTCGTCGTCGGCGTGACCAAGGGCGCCAAGGGCCCCGAGGTCGCCGCCGGGGCGGAGGCGGTGGACCAGGCCTTCTCCGGCCGGCTCGCCGCGACGCTCGAGACACTGGGCGCCTCGGGCGCGGAGGGTGAGGTGACCAAGCTCCCCGCCCCGGACGGTCTGAAGTCCCCGGTCGTGCTGGCGGTCGGGCTCGGTGAGGCCCCGGCCGACGGCGCCGCGTACGACACCGAGGCGCTGCGCAAGGCCGCCGGCGCCGCCGCCCGCGCGCTGGCCGGGTCGAAGAAGGCCGCCTACGCCCTTCCGGTGCAGGACGCGGACGCCGCGCAGGCGGTCGCCGAGGGCGCGCTGCTCGGCGCCTACACGTACACCGCGTACCAGTCGTCCAACGGCAAGGCCCCGCTCGCCGAGGTCGCGCTGGTCGGCGCGAAGCCGCGGGACAAGGCCTTCAAGGCCGCCGCCGAGCGGGCCGCCGTCATCGCGGCGGAGGTCAACCGGGCGCGCGACCTGATCAACATGCCGCCGAACGACCTCCACCCGAAGTCCTTCGCCGCGCTCGCGCAGGAGGCCGCCAAGGAGCACGGCCTCAAGATCGAGGTGCTGGACGAGAAGGCCCTGGTCAAGGGCGGCTACGGCGGCATCATGGGCGTCGGCCAGGGCTCGGCGAACCCGCCCCGCCTGGTGAAGATCGCCTACACGGGCGCCAAGGGCCGCGGCGCCAAGCACCTGGCGCTGGTCGGCAAGGGCATCACCTACGACTCGGGCGGCATCTCCCTGAAGCCGGCCGGTCACAACGAGACCATGAAGTGCGACATGAGCGGTGCCGCCGCCGTGCTGTCCACCGTGGTCGCCGCCGCGCGCCTCGGCCTGCCCGTCAACGTCACCGGCTGGCTGGCGCTCGCCGAGAACATGCCCTCGGGCAGCGCCGCCCGCCCCGGCGACGTGCTGAAGATGTACAGCGGCAAGACCGTCGAGGTGCTCAACACCGACGCCGAGGGCCGCCTGGTGATGGCCGACGCCCTCACCCGCGCCTCGGAGGAGAAGCCCGACGCGATCATCGACGTGGCGACCCTGACCGGCGCCATGGTGCTGGCCCTGGGCAACCGCATCTTCGGCGTCATGGCCAACGACGACGCCTTCCGCACCGCGCTGCACGAGGTCGCGACCGAGGTCGGCGAGCAGTCCTGGCCGATGCCGCTCCCGGCCGACCTGCGCAAGGCCATGGACTCCCCCACCGCGGACATCGCGAACATGGGCGAGCGCATGGGCGGCGGCCTGGCGGCCGGCCTGTTCCTCAAGGAGTTCGTCGGCGAGGGCATCACCTGGGCCCACCTGGACATCGCGGGCCCCGCGTTCAACGAGTCCGGCCCCTTCGGCTACACCCCCAAGGGCGGCACCGGCTCCGCCATCCGCACCCTGGTGCGCGTGGCCGAGAAGGCCGGCGAGGGCGAGCTGCTCTGACCGCGGTGTAAGCCTCGGCACATTCCGTACGGCCCCGGGTATCGCATCCGGGGCCGTACGCGTTCGCCAAGAGCGAGCAAAGAGTGCAACCGCTCCGTATTTCGCAAGGGATACCGGCGAGTAGCCCCGGCCGGGGACGTTCCGTACGTCTCAGACACCGGCCCGGTGCCTCGTCGGCCCCGAACAAGTGCGAAGATGTTGTCTCGGCACGACAGGGCCCCGTTTAACAGAAGCGGCCGAACAAAAGCCGCCGCCCGGTCATGACGGACCGGCTCCGGCGTATCCATGCATGGAGGACGTGACGTGGCGAACGACGCCAGCACCGTTTTCGACCTAGTGATCCTCGGTGGCGGTAGCGGCGGCTACGCCGCAGCGCTGCGTGCCGCGCAGCTCGGTCTGGACGTCGCCCTGATCGAGAAGGACAAGCTCGGCGGCACCTGCCTGCACCGCGGCTGCATCCCCACGAAGGCTCTGCTGCACGCCGGTGAGATCGCGGACCAGGCCCGCGAGGCCGAGCAGTTCGGTGTCAAGGCCACTTTCGAGGGCATCGACATCGCCGGGGTCCACAAGTACAAGGACGACGTGATCTCGGGCCTCTACAAGGGCCTGCAGGGCCTGGTGGCCTCCCGCAAGGTCACCTACGTGACCGGTGAGGGCCGGCTCTCCTCCCCCACCTCCGTGGACGTGGGCGGCCAGCGCTACACCGGCCGGCACGTCCTGCTGGCGACGGGTTCCGTGCCGAAGTCGCTGCCGGGCCTGGCCATCGACGGCGACCGCATCATCTCCTCCGACCACGCGCTGGTCCTGGACCGCGTGCCGAAGTCCGCGATCATCCTCGGCGGCGGTGTCATCGGCGTCGAGTTCGCCTCGGCGTGGAAGTCCTTCGGCGCCGACGTCACCATCGTCGAGGGCCTGCCGCACCTCGTGCCGGCCGAGGACGAGAACAGCTCGAAGCTGCTGGAGCGCGCCTTCCGCAAGCGGGGCATCAAGTTCAACCTCGGCACCTTCTTCTCCAAGGCCGAGTACACCGCCGACGGCGTCAAGGTCACCCTGGCCGACGGCAAGGAGTTCGAGGCCGAGGTCCTGCTCGTGGCTGTCGGCCGCGGCCCGGTCTCCCAGGGCCTGGGCTACGAGGAGGCCGGGGTCGCCATGGACCGCGGCTACGTCCTCGCCGACGAGTACATGCGCACCAACGTGCCCACCATCTCCGCGGTCGGCGACCTCGTCCCGACCCTCCAGCTGGCCCACGTCGGCTTCGCCGAGGGCATCCTCGTCGCGGAGCGGCTGGCCGGTCTGAAGACCGTGCCGATCGACTACGACGGCGTGCCGCGCGTCACGTACTGCCACCCGGAGGTCGCCTCCGTCGGCATCTCCGAGGCCAAGGCCAAGGAGCTGTACGGCGCCGACAAGGTCGTCACCCTGAAGTACAACCTGGCCGGCAACGGCAAGAGCAAGATCCTCAAGACCGCGGGCGAGATCAAGCTCGTCCAGGTCCGCGACGGCGCCGTGGTCGGTGTCCACATGGTCGGCGACCGCATGGGCGAGCAGGTGGGCGAGGCCCAGCTGGTCTACAACTGGGAGGCGCTGCCGGCCGAGGTCGCGCAGCTCATCCACGCGCACCCGACGCAGAGCGAGGCCCTCGGCGAGGCGCACCTCGCGCTCGCCGGCAAGCCCCTGCACTCGCACGACTGACCCACGGACACGCAGACAGATCCGCACAGATCGTTAGGAGCAACCGAAACCATGGCGGTTTCCGTAACCCTGCCGGCGCTCGGCGAGAGCGTGTCCGAGGGCACCGTCACCCGCTGGCTCAAGGCCGAGGGTGAACGCGTCGAGGCCGACGAGCCGCTGCTCGAGGTGTCGACCGACAAGGTCGACACCGAGATCCCGGCGCCCGCTTCGGGCATCCTCTCCTCCATCAAGGTGGCCGAGGACGAGACGGTGGAGGTCGGCGCCGAGCTGGCCGTCATCGACGACGGCACGGGCGCCCCCGCTGCCGCCCCCGCCCCGGCCGCCGCGGCGGAGCCCGCGCCGGCTCCGGTGCAGGCCCCCGCCCCCGTCGCGGCCCCGGCGCCTGCCGCCGCGGCCCCCGCCCCGGCCCCGGCCGGTGCCGCCGAGGGCACCCCGGTGCTGCTGCCGGCGCTGGGCGAGTCGGTGACCGAGGGCACCGTCACCCGCTGGCTGAAGTCGGTCGGCGAGAGCGTCGAGGCCGACGAGCCGCTGCTCGAGGTCTCCACCGACAAGGTCGACACCGAGATCCCGTCGCCGGCCGCCGGCACCCTGCTGGAGATCCTCGTCGGTGAGGACGAGACCGCCGAGGTCGGCGCCAAGCTCGCCGTCATCGGTGCCGCCGGTGCCGCGCCCGCCGCCGCCCCGGCCCCCGCCGCCCCCGCTCCGGCCCCGGCCGCCGCGGCTCCGGCGCCCGCCCCGGCCGCTGCCCCGGTTCCGGCCCCCGCGCCGGCGCCTGCTCCGGCCCCGGTCGCCCCGGCTCCGGTGCCCGCCCCGGCCCCCGCGCCGGTCGCGGCTCCGGCTCCGGTCACCCCGGCCCCGGCCGCCCCCTCGGCGACCGCGCCGACCGACGAGGGCGCTTACGTGACCCCGCTGGTGCGCAAGCTCGCCGCCGAGAACGGCGTGGACCTCGCCTCGGTCAAGGGCACCGGTGTCGGTGGCCGCATCCGCAAGCAGGACGTCCTGGCCGCCGCCGAGGCCGCCAAGGCCGCCGCTGCCGCGCCGACCGCCCCGGCCCCGGCCGCGGGCGTCACGGTGCCGGCCGCCGCCGCCGCGCTGCGCGGGCAGACCGTCAAGATGACCCGCATCCGCAAGGTCATCGCCGAGAACATGATGAAGGCCCTGCACAGCCAGGCGCAGCTGTCGACCGTGGTCGAGGTGGACGTCACCAAGATCATGAAGCTGCGGGCCCGGGCCAAGGAGTCCTTCCTGGCCCGCGAGGGCGTCAAGCTCTCGCCGATGCCGTTCTTCGTGAAGGCCGCCGCCGAGGCGCTGAAGGCCCACCCGGTCATCAACGCCAAGATCAACGACGACGGCACCGTCACGTACCACGACGCCGAGAACGTCGGCATCGCGGTGGACTCGGAGCAGGGCCTGATGGTCCCGGTCATCAAGGGCGCCGGCGACCTGAGCCTGGCCGGCATCGCCAAGAAGACCGCCGAGCTGGCCGGCAAGGTCCGCAACAAGAAGATCAGCCCGGACGACCTGTCCGGCGGCACGTTCACGATCAGCAACACCGGCTCGCGCGGTGCGCTGTTCGACACGATCATCGTGAACTACCCGCAGGTCGCCGAGCTGGGCATCGGCGCCACCGTGCGCCGCCCGATCGTGATCAACCACCCGGACCTGGGTGAGACCATCGCGATCCGCGACGTGGCGTACCTGACCCTGTCGTACGACCACCAGTTGGTCGACGGCGCGGACGCCGCCCGCTACCTGAACGACGTCAAGGCCCGTCTCGAGGCCGGCGAGTTCGAGGGCGACCTCGGTCTGTAACCGACCGGAGTCCTCGCGGGACCGTACGACGGCCGAGGCCCCAGCCCCCTCCGGGCTGGGGCCTCGGCCGTTCTCCGGGAACTCTCCCGCCCGTTGAACGGTCCGGGCCCAGCGGACGTACGGAAGGGGGGCAGGGCCCGGGGAGCCGGATGCCGGCGAACCCGCCCTGCAGCGACGGCGGATCGGCGAGGCCGACCCCCGCCGGGCGGTGACCGCGTGTCACCGCCCCCCGCTCCCGCCGGGGCGCCACCGTCCCCACCGGCCCGGCCGCCCCGGCGGGTTGCACGCTGCGGTGACCTTCCCCCCGCGCTGACGCGCACGCAGCGGGCTCCGGCGGGGCCGGTCCGGACCTCCCGGACCGGCCCCGTCCCGGTGCGCGCGGCGACCGCATAGCCTCGGGGCATGCGTGCGGCACGACTGATCCACCTCGTCCTCCTGCTCCAGTCCCGCGAGTCGATGACGGCCACCGAACTCGCCAAGGCCCTGGAGGTGTCCGAGCGCACCGTCGGCCGGGACGTGCTGGCCCTGTCGGAGGCGGGGGTGCCGGTCTACGCCGAACGGGGACGCGCCGGCGGCTACCGGCTGGTCGACGGCTACCGCACCCGGCTGACCGGGCTGGCCCGCGCGGAGGCCGAGGCGCTCTTCCTGTCCGGGGTGCCCGCCGCGCTGCGGGCCATGGGCCTGCACGACGCGGGTTCCTCGGCCCGCCTGAAGGTCTCGGCCGCCCTGCTGCCCGAACTGCGGGACGCGCCGCGCTCGGCGGCGCAGCGCTTCCACCTGGACGCGCCGGGCTGGTGGCAGGAACCCCAGACGCCGCGACTGCTGCCGGCGCTCGCCGAGGCGGTGTGGGGGGACCGGCGGCTGCGGGCCCGATACCGGCGCGGGGAGGCGGAGATGGAGGTGGAGCGCGCGCTGGATCCGTACGGCCTCGTGCTCAAGGGGGGCGTCTGGTACGCGGTGGCGCGTTGCGCCGCGGACGTCCGGGTCTACCGGGTGGACCGGTTCACCGCGGCGGAGCCGACGGAGGATCGTTTCAGCAGGGACCCGGACTTCGACCTCCCCGCGTTCTGGGACGCCCGGGCCGCCGAGTTCGCCCGCTCGGTGCTCCGGGACGAGGTCGTCCTGCGCCTGACGCCCGACGGCGCCCGCCGTCTGCCGTACGTCGCCGACCGCACGGCGGCCCGCGAGGCCCTCGCGGCCGCCGCGCCGCCGGACGCACGGGGGCGGCTGACCGTCACGCTCCCCGTCGAGAGCCAGGACGTCGCCTACGAACAACTCCTCTCCCTCGGCCCCGACGCCGAGGTGCTCGGCCCGCCCGCCCTGCGCGAACGGCTGGCCGACGCGGTCCGCGCCATGGCCGCCGTCTACGCCTGAGGGCCGTGCGGTGCGGCCCGCGACACGGGGCCGCGTCTGCCGTGTTCCGCGTGCGTCGGAGGGCCGCAGCCAGGATGCTGGAGCGGTGATGGACGAGACGGAGTTCTGGGAGATCGTCGACAGCACGCGTGAGGCAGCGGGGGGCGACCCGGAGGAGCACGCCGACCTCCTGGTGGAACGGCTGACCCAGCTCGACCCGGAGTCCGTCGTCGACTTCGCGCGGCACTTCGAGAGCCGTTTCAACCGGGCCTACCGCTGGGACGTGTGGGGCGCCGCCGACCTCATGCTGGGCGGCGCCGGCGACGACGCGTTCGACTTCTTCCGGTGCTGGCTCATCGGCCAGGGCCGGCACGTCTTCGAGGGGGCCGTCCACGACCCCGACAGCCTCGCGGAGATGACCGACTCCTTCGACCCCGAGGTCGACGGCGACGCGGAGGACCTCGGCTACGCGGCGGACGAGGCGTACGAGCAGCTCACCGGGGTCCGGCTGCCGGACCTGGACCTGCCGCCGCAGCCCGCCGAGCCGGAGGGCGTCTACATCGACTTCGAGAACACGGCCGCGGTGGCGGAACGATTCCCCCGGCTCTGGGAGCGCTTCGGCTGAGCCGGACCGCGCTCCCGGCCGCACGCCCGGCGTTCCGCGCCGCCGGGCCGTACCGGGTGACCCGTCAGACCCGGCGCCCCATGCACACGTCGTCCACGTAGACGCCGTCCAGCAGGAACTCCCCCCGCAGGACGCCCTCCACGGTGAACCCGGCCGCCTCGTACAGCCGCCGGGCCGGGGTGTTGTGGCCCAGCACCCGCAGCGTGACCCGTACCGCGCCCTGCCGGCGGGCCTCTGCCACGGCCGCCAGGACGAGTTCCAGCCCCACCCCCCGGCCCCGCGCCCAGGTGTCGACCGTCAGTCCCTGGATCTGGCGCACGTGGGCGTTGGAGGCCAGCGGCGTCGGCGGCACCGCCCCGACGAAGCCGGCGACGCGGCCGTCGGCCTCCGCCACCAGGAACGCGTCCGGGCCCCAGCGCTCGCTGAAGAAGTCCTCGTTCTCCTCCCGGGGCGGCCGCACCGCGTGCAGGGTCGACCAGGTCGCCCGCTCCAGACGGACGAGCGCGGGGTCGTCGGAGAGCAGCGCCGGGCGCACACGGAGGTCGGACATGCGGGTCACCCTCCCACACCACGGGGGCCGTTCCGCGCGACGATGTCCCCATGCGCATCGCCATCACCGGCTCGTCCGGCCTCATCGGCTCCGCCCTGGTCCACTCCCTGCGCTCCGACCGGCACGAGGTCGTACGCCTCGTCAGGCGCGAGCCGTCCGGGCCGGACGAGGTGCGCTGGGACCCGCGGGGAGGCACGGTCGACACCGCGGGACTCGCGGGCGTGGAGGCCGTCGTCCACCTCGCCGGCGCCGGGGTCGGCGACCACCGCTGGACGGACGACTACAAGCGGACCATCCGCGAAAGCCGCGTGCGGGGCACCGACACCCTCGCGCGGGCCCTCGCCTCCCTGGACACCCCGCCGCGGGTGCTCGTCAGCGGCTCCGGCATCACCGCGTACGGCGACACCGGCGACCGCCGGGTCGACGAGGGCGCCCCGCTGGGCACCGGTTTCCTCCCCTCCGTCTGCCGCGACTGGGAGGCCGCCACCGGCCCGGCCCGCGACGCCGGCGTCCGCACCGCGTTCGCCCGCACCGGCCTGGTCGTCTCCGGCAGGGGCGGGGCGTGGGGCCGGCTCTTCCCGCTCTTCAAGGCGGGCCTGGGCGGCCGGCTCGGCGACGGCCGCCAGTACTGGAGCTTCATCTCCCTGCACGACCAGATCGCGGCGCTGCGCCACATCGTCGACACCGAGTCCGTCTCCGGGCCGGTCAACCTGTGCGTGCCCGAAGCGCTGACCAACGCCGAGGTGACCCGGGCGATGGGGCGGGTGCTGGGCCGGCCCACGGTGTTCGCGGTCCCCGGACCCGTACTGCGCACGGCCGTCGGGGAGTTCGCCACCGAGATCCTCGGCAGCACCCGCGCGGTGCCGCGGGTGCTGCTCGACTCCGGGTTCACCCACGCCCACCCCGGGATCGACGAGGCGATCCGCGCCGCGCTGGCCGAAGAAAGGCACTGAATGCCACCCACAGCAGTTTTCCGGCATCAGTTGGCGCGCGAGTGGGCATGACGGTTCCAGCGCCAGCCGACGCGAGCGGGGAAACGTGCCGACCTCGGGGAGGGGCATCGTGCTCTCTACAGCACGCTCTACGGGTTCACCTACGGACGTGTGCGTGATCGGAGCCGGCCTCGCCGGGCTCTCCGCGGCACATCACCTCACCGGTGCGGGGCTCACCGTCACCGTGCTGGAGGCCGAGGACCGGGTCGGTGGCCGCATGGCGACCGAGAAGGTCGACGGCTTCCTCCTCGACCGGGGTCCACAACTGCTCAGCACCTCCTACCCGGAGCTGCGCCGCACCGCGGTCCTGCGGGGCGTGCAGCTGCGGCCGCTCTCCCCCGGCGTCCTGGTACGGGCCGCCGGCCGCGGCTACCGCGTCGGCGACCCGCGCGGCGCACTCGCCGCCGCGCGGGCGCCCATCGGCTCGCCCCTGGACAAGGCCCGGCTGCGGGCGGCCCTCAACCGCCTGGCCGACGCCCCCGTCGAGCGCCTCCTGGACCGCCCCGAGACCACGGCCGCCGCCGCCCTCGCCTCGCGCGGCTTCGCACCCCGCACGGTCGACGGGTACCTGCGGCCGCTGCTGTCCGCGCTGCTCTGCGATCCGGACCTCACGACGTCCAGCCGGGTCGCCGACCTGGTCCTGCGCGGCTTCGCCCTCGGCCGTACGTGCCTGCCGGCGGGCGGCGCCGTGACGGTCCCGCAGGCCCTGGCGGCCGCGCTGCCGCCGGGGACGGTCCGCACCGGGGTGCGGGCGGTCGCCGCGGCCACCAACGGCGTCCGCACCGCGGGCGGGGACGAGATCCCGTGCCGGGCCGTGGTCGTCGCCACCGGGGCCCGCGCGGCGGCCGGACTGCTGCCGGGACTGCGGGTCCCCGCCTTCCACGGCGTCACCGTCCTGCACCACGCCGCGCCCGCGGCACCGCTGAAGCAGCCCGCGCTCGTCCTCGACGCGGACCGGCGCGGACCGGTCTCCCACACGTTTCCGGCCAGCCTCGTCGACCCCTCCCGCGCGCCCGTGGGCCGCGCCCTGGTCACCTCCGTACTGCTCGGCCGCGCCGCCGCCCCCGCCCCGGACGACATCGCCGTCCGGGCCCACCTCGCGGAGCTCTACGGCACGTCCACGGCGGCGTGGGAGCTGCTCGCCGTCCACCACGACGCCGAGGCGCTCCCCGCGATGACGGCCCCGCACGACCTGCGCCGCCCGGTGCGGATCCTGCAGGGCCTCTACGTCTGCGGCGACCACCGGGACACCAGCACCGTCCAGGGCGCCCTGCTCTCCGGCCGCCGCGCGGCCCAGCGCCTCCTCCGCGACGTCGGCCTCCCCCCGGCACCCCCCGCCGAACCCCTGGCCGCCTGACCCCGCCCCGGGGCCGGCGCGGCGGCACACCCTGCGCCGCCCGAAGCCGTGCCGGCGTGCCCGGCCTGCCCCGGCGCCAACCCGTCGGGGCAGGCGGCACTCCGCCGGTCGTGGACGCGCGGACGGGGGCGGAGTCGCGCTGGAACGCCAAGGCGGCCGAGCGGCAACCGCGCACGGCGCGGTCCCCTGCGCCACCTTCGAGTAGCTGCCGGATCGGTGGCCCGGCGACCGATGGCTCCCACCTGAGACACCCGGCGCGGCCCGCGCCTCCCCCTGCGGCCGCCCGGTCTCTGCCGCCATCCGACATGGGTGCGCCGTCCTCGGGCCGCCGCGCTGTCCGGCTCGCCCGGCAACCTCGGCCTGCGGAGTCCCCCGCCGTTCCACGGACCGCGCCAGGCCGGTAAGCAGGCCCCCTGCGACCGCCGGACTCCGTACCCCACGCGCCGGCGCAGCACCACGGAGAACGCCGCGGACCGCGCCGGAGCGAACCCGTCGGGGCCGGACCCCGACGACCGCGGGGCCCGGCGGAACCGGCGGCAGCATGCCCCCCGTGGGTACGCCGCCCTCCGGCCGCCGCGCGGTCCCGTGCACCCGGCGGCATCCCCGCGCCGCCGACCGGTGTCACCCCGCCGGGACGCCCAGCGCGGCGGCGCGGTCGTGGAAGGCGCGGACGGGGGCGGCGTCGCGGTGGGTTTCGAGGCGGCGGCTGAAGTCGCGGACGTACTCGACGGCGCGGAGCGACCGCATCTCGACCGCGGCCTGCATGGCCTCCGCGCCGAGGGCGCAGGCGGCGTCGACCTCGCCGAGGCCGAGGCGCGCGGCGGCCAGCACCGTGCGGCAGAAGACGCGGCTGCGCGCGTACGCGTGGCCGCGCAGTTGCAGCGAGCGTTCGGCGTGCTGCGAGGCCGCGCGGTACTGGCCGAGGTCGCGGTGGCAGTGGCCGAACTCGTCCGCGAGCTGGGCCTCGTCGAAGAAGCGCGCCCAGGACGGGACGTCGTCGCCGTTCCTGACCGCCTCCAGGGCGCGTTCGGCCCGCACCAGTGCCGCCGTGCAGGCGCGGACCTCGCCGAGCAGCCCGTGGCCGCGCGCCTCGGCGGCGTGGAAGAGCGCCTGCACGACCGGCGGGGCCCCGCCGGCGACGCCCTGCTGGGCGACCCGCGCCAGCTGGACGGCCTCGCGGCCGTGCCCGAGGTAGACCGCCTGGCGGCTCATCGTGACGAGGACGTACCCCCCGTAGACCCGGTCCCCGGCGGCCTGCGCGAGCCGCAGCGCCTGCACGAAGTACCGCTGGGCGAGCCCGTGCGCGCCGATGTCGTACGAGGTCCACCCCGCGAGCCGGGTGAGGTCGGCGACCGCCGCGAAGAGGCGGCGTCCCATGGTCTCCCCGTAGGTGCCGCGCAGCATGGGTTCGGCCTCGTGCTCCAGGTAGCGGACGAGGGCCTGCCGCGCGTGGCCGCCGCCGTAGGCGTTGTCGAGGGTGCGGAAGAGCTCGCCGACGGAGCGCAGGGCGGCGATGTCCCCCACGCCGACCCGCTGACCGGTGCCCCCGAAGACCGCGGGCGCGGCGACCGCCACCGGTGCGGGCGCCCCGCGTGATCCGCCCCCCGCGCGCTGCGCCGGCAGCCGAGCCGCCCCCGGACCGCGGCCGTGGCCGTGGCCGGGACCGGGACCGGCCGGGCCGGTGCCCGGCTCGGGGCCGCGCCCCACCCGGTCGTCCGCCCGGCCGATCAGCCAGTCACGGCTGGGGACGACGAGCCCCGCAGGGGTGAAGGCGATCTTGCGGAGGTCGGCCTGGTTCCCGGTGTCCTTCCGCCACAGCCCGGAGATGATCTCCACGGCCTCCTCCGGGGAGGAGGCGTACTCCAGTCCCGCGTAGACCGGGGCGACGGCGTCGAGGCCGAGGTCGTGGGCGGACAGCCGCCGGCCGAGCCGCCGGGTGAAGACCTCGGCGATGAGTGCGGGCGTCGTGCCCCGGGGCTGCTGGCCGCGCAGCCACCGGGTGACGGAGGTCTTGTCGTACCGCAGATCCAGACCGTGTTCGATGCCGAGCTGGTCCACCCGACGGGCGAGCCCGGCGTTGGAGAACCCGGCTTCGGCGATCAAAGCGGCCAGTTGACGGTTCGGGGGGCGCTGCGAGGAACGGTCGGACATCAGTGGTGCGGTCCCCTGCCTTCCGGGCGTGCGGGCCTGCGGAGTTGTGTCGTTGCGGGTGTCCGGCTGCGCGGGTGCGCGGCGCCGCGGGCGTCCGGAGCGGTGTTCACCGCCTGCGGCCCTCCGAGCCATCCGCAGAACGGCGCGAATGTAACGTTCTGTATCGACTCACTCACCACCCGAGCGCCTCGCATTCGCCGTATCGGGTGAATCTGCACCCACATATCGGCAGAACGCTTCCTTTGCCCTTCGTCGGGTGCTAAGCCCCCGGCCCCGTGCAGGACACCACCTCACCGGACGTACAGTTGCTGAGGCGCTCTTGACTCGTGGAGGAGCGCCGCAAAGGACCACAAAGGGAGCGGCCGTGAGTGACCTGCGCTTCGTCCACCTGGGCTTCGGCGAGGACGCGGTGGAGTACCTGGAGGCGTGGGAGGAGCAGCGTCGCGTGCACGCCGCGCGCTTCGCCGACGAGATCCCCGACACGTGCCTGCTGCTGGAGCACCCGCCGGTCTACACCGCGGGCCGCCGCACCGAGGACAGCGAGCGTCCGCTGGACGGCACCCCCGTGGTGGACGTCGACCGCGGCGGCAAGATCACCTGGCACGGGCCGGGCCAGCTGGTCGGCTACCCCATCCTGAAGCTGCCGCGCCCGGTGGACGTGGTCGCGCACGTGCGCCGCCTGGAGGAGGCGCTGATCAACGCGTGCGCCGAGTTCGGCCTGGAGACCACCCGGGTGGAGGGCCGCAGCGGCGTGTGGGTGCTGGGCGACCCGATCGAGGACCGGCCGCCGGTGATCCCGGGGCTGACCCTGGACTTCGACCCGCGGCTGCAGGACGAGGAGTTCGACCCCCGCCTCTCGGGCCCCGAGTACGCCCCGTCCAACGCCGGCCAGCGCCGCGAGGACCGCAAGCTCGCCGCCATCGGCATCCGCGTCGCGAAGGGCGTGACGATGCACGGCTTCGCGATGAACTGCAACCCCGACAACACCTGGTTCGACCGGATCGTGCCGTGCGGCATCCGGGACGCCGGGGTGGCCTCGCTCAGCAACGAGCTCGGCCGCGAGGTCACCGTCGCCGAGGTCCTCCCGGTGGTCGAGAAGCACCTGCGGCTGGTCCTGGAGTCGGCCGAGCCGCTCCCCCGGGCCGTCCAGGAATCCACAGGCGTACGCTGATGTTCACCAAGGAAATGAAGCCGCGAGAGGGAGTCGGACGTGTCCGCTGTCGCACCTGAAGGCCGCAAGATGCTGCGTCTGGAGGTCCGCAACAGCCAGACCCCCATCGAGCGCAAGCCCGAGTGGATCAAGACCCGGGCCAAGATGGGTCCCGCGTACACCGAGCTGCACGGCCTGGTGAAGCGCGAGGGTCTGCACACGGTGTGCCAGGAGGCGGGCTGCCCCAACATCTTCGAGTGCTGGGAGGACCGCGAGGCCACCTTCCTCATCGGCGGCGACCAGTGCACCCGGCGCTGCGACTTCTGCCAGATCGACACCGGCAAGCCGCAGGCCCTCGACCGTGACGAGCCGCGCCGCGTCGGCGAGTCCGTCGTCACCATGGACCTGAACTACGCCACGATCACCGGCGTCGCCCGCGACGACCTGGAGGACGGCGGCGCCTGGCTGTACGCCGAGACCGTGCGGCAGATCCACGCCATGACCGCCGACCGGGCCGACGGCCGCACCAAGGTCGAGCTGCTGATCCCCGACTTCAACGCGGTGCCCGAGCAGCTCGCCGAGGTCTTCGGCGCCCGTCCCGAGGTGCTGGCCCACAACGTGGAGACCGTGCCGCGGATCTTCAAGCGCATCCGCCCCGGCTTCCGCTACGAGCGGTCGCTGGAGGTCATCACCAAGGCCCGCGAAGCGGGCCTGGTGACCAAGTCCAACCTCATCCTCGGCATGGGCGAGGAGCGCGCCGAGGTCAGCCAGGCGCTGCAGGACCTGCACGACGCGGGCTGCGAGCTGATCACCATCACCCAGTACCTGCGTCCGAGCCTGCGGCACCACCCGGTGGAGCGCTGGGTGAAGCCCCAGGAGTTCGTGGAGCTGAAGGAGGAGGCCGAGGAGATCGGCTTCGCCGGTGTCATGTCGGGCCCGCTCGTGCGCTCCTCGTACCGGGCCGGCCGGCTCTTCCAGCAGGCCGTCGAGCGCCGCGGCGAGCGCGGCGAGGTCGTCGCCGTACAGGCGGTCTGATCACGCTGCGGTGACCTGCGGCTCACCGCCGGAACGTGCGGTTCGTCACGTCAGGGGCCCCCGCGGGGGCCCCTGACGCGTCCCTGACGTGCGGTACGTCCGCGGAGAACGGCGCAAAGCCACCGCCGGGGTTTCACGACGGTTTGACCGACCGGTCACGGACTGGTAACACAATGTGGTGACTCTGGATAAGCGGAACACCCACCCGCGTCTGAGCCGTCCTGAGGGGGACACCACCATGCAGGCCGAGGCCGCACACCTCCACCGCCAGAGCATCACCATCCCCGGCGCCGCCGCCGGCGCGCTGCGCGCCGTGGAGTACTTCCTGTTCCGCGGCGCCGAGGAGACGGCCCGCCGCAACGCCTGGTCCGCCGTCCTGGAGGACCGCAAGCGCGCCAAGGACCGCCGCGACGCCCAGCACGTGATGGATGCCCTGGTCTCCTCGCGCGCCCCGCGCGGCGACGTCCTCTAGACCCCGCGGAGCCTCCGGGCGAAAACCGGACCCCCTCCGGTGGGGCCCGGGACGCGCGGGCCACGTATCCTGTGCGGCATGGCGAGGGAAACATCCGAGAGCAACCCTGGGCGCCTCAAGCAGATCGCCCAGACCTACAAGATGACCAGGCGGGTCGACTCCAAGGTCGGTCTCGTCCTTGCGGCTGTGGGAATCGTCACCTTCGGTGTCATCCTCGCCATCGGCTTCTTGATCGGTCACGAAATCTACGCGGGCATCCTGGGCTTCCTGCTGGCCCTGCTGGCGATGGCGGTCATCTTCGGGCGGCGTGCCGAGAAGGCCGCGTTCGGCCAGCTCGACGGACAGCCCGGCGCCGCGGCGGCGGTGCTGGACAACGTCGGCCGCGGCTGGTCGGTGACGCCCGCGGTCGCGATGACCCGCAGCCAGGACGTCGTGCACCGTGCGGTCGGCAAGGCCGGCATCGTCCTGGTCGGCGAGGGCAACCCGAACCGGGTGAAGGGCCTGCTGGCCTCCGAGAAGAAGAAGATGGCGCGCATCGTCGTCGACGTCCCGGTCACCGACTTCGTCGTGGGCAACGACGAGGGCCAGGTGCCGCTGAAGAAGATCCGCACCACCCTGCTGAAGCTGCCGCGGGTCCTGCCCGGCCCCAAGGTCACCGAGGTCAACGACCGGCTGCGGGCCCTGGGCGACCTGATGAGCAACATGCCGGTGCCGAAGGGCCCGCTCCCCAAGGGCATGCGGATGCCGAAGGGCCGCTGATCGCATACGAAACGGAACGCGAAGTGCCCCGGACGAATCGATTCGTCCGGGGCACTTCGCGTGGTGTGCGCCGCGGTCACATCCGCGGCCGCGGTCACATCCGGATCTGGACCGCCTTCACGGCCCGGTCGTGCATGCCGCGGGTGTCGCGGTCCCAGACCACCGCCGGGATGACCAGCAGGAGCAGCAGCGTCCGCAGCGCCGCCGCGCCCAGGCCCAGCCGCCCGCCGTCCTGCCGGACCACGCGCAGCCGCAGCAGGCGCTTGCCCGGGGTGGTGCCGACGGTGCCCAGCAGCAGCACGCTCATGAGGCCGAAGACCACCGTGGTCCACGGATTGGCCGCGCCCGCGTCACGGTGCGCGATCAGCCCGTATGCGATCACCGCGCACAGGCCCCAGTCGATGAAGAGGGCCGCGATGCGCCGGCCGACCGGGGCGAGCGAGCCGGGGCCCTCCTCCGGCAGCCCGAGGCGCTGCCCGCGGTAGCCGAAGTCGACGCCCATCCGCTCCGCGGCGGCCTTCGGGCCCTCGATCCACGATCCGATGACATCCCTGTTGTCCACGGCTCCACGGTAACCCCCCGCCTTGGGGCGCCCACGTCCGACCCGGCACCCGTGCGGCGGCTCGGTTAACCTGCAAGAAACAAATGGGTCACGAGAGGGAAATGCCCGATCTCTATGGTCGGCACCAACGTGCGCCACCGCACTGGTCGCACCCATGAGCTGCAATCCGGCCTCCCGGGCCGGGCCAAGGAGGAGTTGGATGTCGTTCCAAAACGCCGACGAGGTGAAGAAGTTCATCTCGGACAACGACGTCAAGTTCGTGGACGTCCGGTTCTGCGACCTGCCCGGTGTGATGCAGCACTTCACGGTCCCGGTCGAGTCCTTCGACCCGGACGAGCAGCTGATGTTCGACGGCTCCTCGATCCGCGGCTTCCAGGCCATCCACGAGTCCGACATGGCGCTGATCGCGGACCTGTCCACGGCCAAGCTGGACCCGTTCCGCAAGGACTCCACGCTCAACGTCAACTTCTTCATCCACGACCCGATCACCGGCGAGCAGTACAGCCGTGACCCGCGGAACGTGGCGAAGAAGGCCGAGGCCTACCTCGCCTCCTCCGGCATCGCCGACACCGCGTACTTCGGCCCCGAGGCCGAGTTCTACGTCTTCGACAGCGCCCGCTTCGAGACCAGCGCGAACCAGTCCTTCTACCACATCGACTCCGAGGCCGGCGCCTGGAACAGCGGTGCGGAGCAGGACAACCGCGGCTACAAGGTCAAGTACAAGGGCGGCTACTTCCCGGTCCCGCCGGTCGACCACTTCGCCGACCTGCGCGCCGAGATCACCCTGGAGCTGATCAAGTCCGGCCTGCAGGTCGAGCGCCAGCACCACGAGGTGGGCACCGCCGGCCAGGCCGAGATCAACTACAAGTTCAACACGCTGCTCGCCGCGGCCGACGACCTGATGCTCTTCAAGTACATCGTGAAGAACGTCGCCTGGCGTGCCGGCAAGACGGCGACCTTCATGCCCAAGCCGATCTTCGGTGACAACGGCTCCGGCATGCACGTCCACCAGTCGCTGTGGACCAACGGCGCCCCGCTGTTCTACGACGAGCAGGGCTACGCGGGCCTGTCGGACACCGCCCGCTACTACATCGGCGGCATCCTCAAGCACGCCCCGGCGCTGCTGGCCTTCACCAACCCCACGGTGAACTCCTACCACCGCCTGGTCCCCGGCTTCGAGGCCCCGGTCAACCTGGTCTACTCGCAGCGCAACCGCTCCGCGGCCATCCGCATCCCGATCACGGGTGCGAACCCCAAGGCCAAGCGCATCGAGTTCCGCGCCCCGGACTCCTCCGGCAACCCGTACCTGGCCTTCTCGGCGCTGCTGCTGGCCGGCCTCGACGGCATCAAGAACAAGATCGAGCCGGCCGAGCCCGTCGACAAGGACCTGTACGAGCTCGCCCCCGAGGAGCACGCGGGCGTCCCGCAGGTCCCGACCTCGCTGTCGGCGGTCCTGGAGTCCCTCGAGGCCGACCACGAGTTCCTCCTCCAGGGCGGGGTCTTCACCTCCGACCTGATCGAGACCTGGATCGACTACAAGCGGACCAACGAGATCGCGCCGATCGCGCTGCGCCCGCACCCGCACGAGTTCGAGCTCTACTTCGACATCTAAGAACGCCGCAGGTCACAGCACCTGCATCCCCCTCCGGGGCCGTACCGGGGCCGTCGCCTGCGTCCTTCCTCATCCGGAAGACGCGGTCGACGGCCCCGCGCGTTCGCGCCGCCCGGCTGCCCGGCGCGAGGCGCGCGTGTACGTGCGCAACGTCGTGGAGGAATCGCACTCCGCGGTAGGGCAGGTCGAGCGCCGGACTCTGCCGGATCCAGACAGGATGAGCGAGTGGACGGTGGGCCGCGGGTGGCGGTGGCGCATCCGGGAACGCTGGCAGACGGCACCGCTGGTTGGCTTGGTAGCTCACCGGGCGATCATCGCAGCTCCAGCCCGGAGCCTCTCCACACTGACCGGGCTGTAGGGTGCGGGCTGACACTGGAGGGGCAATGGCAGCCGGCAAGGTCTCGCGTAGCGACAGGATCCGCGGCGGGGTAGTGGTCGTGATCGGCTCGAGTGCTTTCGCGATCATGGCTGACACCACATTCGTTCGTGTGCTCGCAACCGCTGTCGCAGTCATGATGGCCCTTTCCGTCGGACGCTTGACTGCGACGCGGGAATCAGGCGAGCACCCGTCGGATCAGCCCGTCACGCCGAACTGGCAACGCTGACAACCGTTGACCAGTCGACCGCGGCTCACAGATTGATCGCCTGGGCGGACCCGGGTCAGCGGACCGACCTCCGGGTCACTTCTTCGCGATCCCATGCGGCACCAGACCGAGCGGGCGCGTACGGGGCGCGTACGGGGCGCGTACGGGGCGGGGCGGTGGGAGGATCGCCGTGGCATGTGCCGCCGTGTCGAGGAGGGGTCCGGGATGCCGTCCGCCGAACTGAAGCACGCCTTCCGGATAGCCGCGCCGCCGGAGGAGGTCTTCGCGCACCTGGCGGAGCCGTCGCACTACATCGGCCTGTCGCCGCTCCTCGTCGACGTCCGCGACGTGCGCCGCAGCGGCGGGACCGTGCGCTACACGGCCGTGGAGCGGTTCCGCTTCCTCGGTCTGCTGCGGCACGACAACGTCATCGACGTCACGCTCGTCGCCGTCCCGGACCGCCTGCCGCACGCCGCCGAGATCTCCGGCGAGGTGCGCAGCCCCGCGCGGGTCCGCATGGGCTACCGCTTCGCCATCGCCCGCGACGGGGCCGGCAGCCTCGTCACCGACACCCTGCACCTGCGCACGCCGCCCGGTCTGCTGCGCTTCGCCGCCTCCCAGGCGGGGGCGGTCCAGCAGGCCAGGGCCCGGGTCCTCGCGGCGCGTCTGGACCGGCCCGCCAGAGGCTAGCCGCGGCGGGCCACGCCGCCGTAGAAGCCGATCTCGGCGGAGCGGGGCGGGACCGGGGCGTCGGGGCGCCAGAAGGGGACCTGGACGAGGCCCGGCTCCTCCAGCTCGAGACCGTCGAAGAACCGCTCGACCTCGGAGCGGGGACGAAGGTTCAAGGTGGCGGTGGCGTTGTTGTAGACGGCCTGGGCGTCGCTGCGGTCGGCGAAGTCGCCGGTGGCGTGCGAGAGCACCACGTAGCTGCCGGCCGGGAGCGCGTCGCGCAGGGTGGCGACGACCTCCGCGGGCTTCTCCTCGTCGGTGAGGAAGTGGAGGACGGCGACGAGGAGCAGGGCGACGGGTTCGTCGAAGTCGATGACCCGGCGGACGTCGGGGTGCTCCAGGACGGCCCGCGGGTCGCGCAGGTCGGCGAGCACGACGCTGGTTGCGCCCGAGCGGCTGAGCAGGGCGTTGGCGTGCGTGTTCACGATCGGGTCGTTGTCGACGTACGCGATGCGGACGTCCGGCGCCACCTCTTGGGCGATCTCGTGCACGTTGGGGGAGGTGGGCAGGCCGGTGCCGATGTCGAGGACCTGGCGGACGCCGCTGCCGACCACGTGCCGGACGGCGCGGCGCATGAAGGCCCGGTTGGCGCGGACGCCGATCCTCACCTCGGGCGCCGCGGCGGCGAGCGCGTCGGCGGCCGTGCGGTCCACCTCGTAGTTGTCCTTGCCGCCCAGCAGGTAGTCGTAGATCCGCGCGGGGTGCGGCCTGCCGGTGTCGATCTCCTCGGCGCGGAAGCCGTTCTCCATCACGCTGCGCTCCTCTCGGCGGCCGTCCGGGCCCTGACCCGGCACCGCTGACGACAGCTTTTCACATCATCAACTTCTCTGCCCACGCGGATAGTTCCTGGTCGAGGGGCCGAACGAAGGCCTTCCCGCCCTCAGCGCAGCGCGCAGTCCCCGCACAGCCCGCCGCCGGGCACGCGGTAGTACAGGCAGCAGCTGCGGCGTGTGTAGGCGGGCGCGCCGGCCCCGGTGAGCCGCAGGTCGCCGGCGTCGCGCAGCAGAGGGTCCGTCATCAGTTCCTCCGTCAGCGCGACGGCGCGGGCGGCCGCGTCGGGCCGCGCGCCCTCCCCCAGGCACCAGGAGTACAGCACCCGCAGGGTGCCGGCGAGGGCCGAGGCGGCGTTGCCCCACAGCAGTCCGGGCGCGACGCCCGACACCGCGTGCACGGCCGCGCAGAGCGGCACGAGGTGGCCGTGGAGGACGTCCTCGCGCAGCCGTCCCGCGGGCACGTCCGGGGCGTCGTCCGGCAGCCACAGCTCGTCCGGGGTGGACCGGCCGGGGTGCCACCACAGGCGTCCGCCGGAGAGGTCGGGGATGCGGCCGGTCAGCGCCGCCGGGCCGAGCGCGACGGACCACAGCCGTGCGGCCAGCCCCTGGTGGGCCAGCGAGGCGGCGACGCGCCGCTCGGAGGTGCGCAGGCGCCGCCCGACCTCCGCCACCCGGCCGGTGAGCGCGGGCGACGGCCGCCCGGAGTACACCTGCGCCAGCGGCACGAAACCCTCGGCCCGCGGCTCCCCCGGCCCGGTGCGCACGGTGAAGAACGGTCCCGGTCCCACGGCGCCGGCGCCGGTCACCGCGCCCACAGGCCCCTGACGTGCCCGAGGTGCCGGGTCATGACGGCCTGTACGGCCGCGCCGTCGCGCGCGAGGAGGGCGTCCAGCAGCTCCAGGTGCTCCTCGGCGGAGGCCCGCAGCAGGCCGCGCTCGGCCAGCGCCGTGAGGCCGTACAGCCGGGAGCGCTTGCGCAGGTCGCCGACGACCTCGACCAGGTGCTCGTTGCCGGCGAGCGCGAGCAGCCCGAGGTGGAAGCGGCGGTCGGCCTCCACGTAGGCGATGAGGTCGCCGGCCGCGGCGGCGGTGACGATCTCCTCGGCGGCCGGGCGCAGCGCCTCCAGCGCCGTGGCGTCGGCGGTGGAGGCGAGGCCGGTGACGGTCGGGACCTCGATGAGCGAGCGGATGTGGGTGTACTCGTCGAGCTGCCGCTCGGACACCGCTGTCACCCGGAAGCCCTTGTTGGGCACGGGGTCGAGCAGCCCCTCCTTGGCCAGGTCCAGCAGCGCCTCGCGGACGGGCGTGGCGGAGATGCCGAAGCGGGCCGCCAGCGCGGGCACCGAGTGCACCTCGCCGGGGCGGAGCTCCCCCGCGACCAGCGCCGCGCGCAGGGCGTCCGCGACGAGCTCGCGGTAGCTGCCGGAACGCTGCCCGCCGAGAGCGGGCAGGGCGGGCAGGGCGGGCCCGTCGTGCGCTGCCATGCGGTGGCTCCTCCTCTGCGACGTGGCATGTATGCGACCAGTATCGGTGCCCGGGCGGCTAGAGGACGAATCCGGCGGGGAACGGGTCGGCCGGGTCCAGCAGGTACTGGGCGGTGCCGGTGATCCAGGCGCGGCCCGTGACGGACGGCAGCACGGCGGGCAGACCTGCCACCTCGGCGGTGCCGGTGAGCCGGCCGGTGAAGTGCGTGCCGATGAAGGACTCGTTCACGAAGTCCTGGTGGAGGGGCAGTTCGCCGCGGGCGTGCAGCTGGGCCATGCGCGCGCTCGTGCCGGTGCCGCAGGGCGAACGGTCGAACCAGCCCGGGTGGATGGCCATGGCGTGCCGCGAACGGACGGCCGTGGAGCCGGGCGCCAGCAACTGGACGTGCTTGCAGCCGCGGATGGTGGGGTCCTCCGGGTGGACGGGCGGGTCCTCGGCGTTGATCGCGTCCATCAGCGCGAGGCCCGCGGCGAGGATGTCGTCCTTGCGGGAGCGGTCGAAGGGCAGGCCGAAGGCGTCCAGGGGCAGGATCGCGTAGAAGTTCCCGCCGTAGGCGAGGTCGTACGTGACCGTGCGGCCGTCGGCGAGGACGGCCTTGCGGTCCAGCGCGACGCAGAACGAGGGCACGTTGCGCAAGGTCACGGCGGTCGCCGCGCCGCCGTCGACGGCGACCTCCGCGACGACCAGGCCCGCCGGGGTGTCGAGGCGGACCGTGGTGACGGGCTCGGTCACCGGCACCATGCCGGTCTCGACGAGGACGGTCGCCACGCCGATCGTGCCGTGCCCGCACATCGGGAGGTAGCCGGAGACCTCGATGTAGATCACGCCGTAGTCGGCGTCCGGACGGGTCGGCGGCTGCAGGATCGCCCCGCTCATCGCGGCGTGGCCGCGCGGCTCGTCCATCAGCAGGTGCCGTATGTGGTCGAGGTGGTCGCGGAAGTGGAGGCGGCGTTCGTTCATGGTGGCGCCGGGGACGGTGCCGATGCCGCCGGTCACGACGCGGGTGGGCATGCCCTCGGTGTGGGAGTCCACCGCGTGCAGGACGAGTTTGCTGCGCATGGGGGTGTGTCCTCCTCGTGGGTCGGGGGCCGGGCCGGAGCCCGGCTAGGCGAGGCCGGCGGCGATCGCGGCCTCGGTGGCGGCCCGGACCTCCTTCTCCTGCTCCGGCAGCAGCGGCACGCGCGGCGGGCGGCAGGGGCCCCCGTACCGGCCCGTGAGGTCCATCGACACCTTGATGGCCTGGACGAACTCCGTCCGGGAGTCCCAGCGCAGCAGCGGGTGCAGCGCCCGGTAGAGCGGCAGCGCGGTCGCGGTGTCCCCGGCGACCGCGGCGCGGAAGAGCTCGCCGCAGGCGCGGGGCAGGGCGTTGGGGTAGCCCGCCACCCAGCCCTTGGCGCCCGCGGTGGCCAGTTCGAGCAGGACGTCGTCCGCGCCGACCACGAGGTCGAGTCCCGGGGCGAGTTCGGCCAGCTCCCAGGCGCGGCGCACGTCGCCGCTGAACTCCTTCACGGCCTGGATGTGGCCCGCGCCGTGCAGCTCCGCGAGCAGGCGCGGGGTCAGGTCGACCTTGGTGTCGTAGGGGTTGTTGTACGCGACGACCGGCAGCCCCGCCCGCGCGACCTCGGCGTAGTGGGCGTGCACGGAACGCTCGTCCGCACGGTAGGCGTTGGGCGGCAGCAGCATCACGGCCGAGCAGCCGGCGTCGGCGGCGTGCTCGGCCCAGCGGCGCGCCTCGCCCGAGCCGTACGCGGCGACGCCCGGTACGACGCGCTCGCCGCCGATCGCGGCGACGGCCGTCTCCACGACCCGCGCGCGCTCGGCGGGGGTCAGGACCTGGTACTCGCCGAGGGAGCCGTTGGGCACGACGCCGTCGCAGCCGTTCGCCACCAGCCAGGCGCAGTGGGCCGCGTAGGCCTCGTAGTCGACGGACAGGTCAGCTGCGCGCAGCGGCAGGGCGGTGGCGACGAGCACGCCGCGCCACGGGCGGTCGGGGGTGGTGTTCATGGCTGTTCCCTCTCTTCCTCTTCTTCTGCCCCGCCGGCCAGCAGACCGAGCGGCACGGGCCGGGCGAGGGACCGCCCGGGGTCGGTGAAGGGGCAACCGGCGACGGCGGCGACGCCGGGGCCGCAGACGCGGCCCTGGCACCAGCCCATCCCGGCGCGGGTGAGCAGCTTGACGGTGCGCAGGTCGCCGGCGCCGAGGTCGCCGACGGCCTCGCGGACGGCGGCGGCGGGCACCTCCTCGCAGCGGCACAGCAGGGTGTCGTCGGTGACGGTGGACTCCGCCCAGTCGCCGGGGAGCCGGTAGACGGCGTCGAGCACGGCGGCGAACCTCCGCAGCCGCTCGCGGCGGCGGGCGGCCGCGGCCCACGCGGCGGGGTCGGGCTCGGTGCCGCGCAGCCGGGCGGCGGCGGAACGGCCGGCGATCTCCCCCTCGGCCAGCGCGAGTTCCGCGCCGCCGACGCCGGTCACCTCGCCCGCGGCCCAGACGCCGGGGGTGGGGGTGCGCTGTTCCGCGTCCACCGCGAAGGAGTCCGCCAGGTCGGTGTGCGGCAACAGCCCGTGGCCGACGGCGAGGGCGTCGCAGGCGACGCGGCGCCGTGCGCCGTCGGGCCCGGCGAGGGTGACCGCCTCGACGCGGTCCTCGCCGTGGGCGGCGACGACCGTGTGCCGCCAGCGCACGCGGATCCCGTGCCGGGCGAGCCGGACGGCGTAGGCGGCACCCTCCACGGCCTTGCCGAGGGGTACGGCGGTGGCGTGCCGCAGCAGGTCACGCGGGTCGGCGGCCTCGGCGAGCGCCGCGACGCGCGCCCCGGCCGCCGCGAGGCCCGCCGCGACCGGCAGCAGCAGTGGCCCCGTCCCGGCGACGACGACCGTACGGCCGGGGAGCACCAGGCCGCCCTTGAGCATGGCCTGCGCGCCGCCCGCCGTGACGACCCCGGGCAGCGTCCAGCCGGGGAACGGCAGCACCTTCTCGTAGGCCCCGGTCGCGAGGACCACCGCGTCCGCCCGGATCGCGCCCGCCTCGAGCGTGTGGAGGGTGAACCCCGCGTCCATGCACCAGACCTGGCGCTGCGGCAGGTGGGTGACACGGCCCGTGGCGAGGTGGGCCTCCAGTCGTCCGTGCAGCCCCCGCCAGGTGCGCCACGCGTGGTGCAGGGCCCGTGCCCTGCGCGCCCGGAGTCCCGGCGCGGGCTGCCGGTAGAACTGCCCGCCCGCCTGGGGCGCGGCGTCGGCCAGGGCGACCCGTACGCCCGCGTCCGCGGCCGCCAGCGCCGCCGCGATCCCCGCCGGTCCGGCCCCCACGACGGCCAGCTCGTACCTGTCCCCGGTCACGCCCGCCTCCCGCGGACCGCACCCGGTGCCGCGGACCGGGCCCGCACGAGCCCCGGCCGCCCCCCGACGACGGCGCCGCGGGCGACGGCGGTGCCGCTCACTCCGGCGGACCCGCCGGTCACCGGGGCCGCCGGGAACATCGTCGCCTTCACCGGCCGGCAGGACCAGTCCCCAGCGGAACTTGCCGTCCTCCCCCGGGGATCCCGGTCCCCGCGCCGCGCTCCCGTCGGGACCCACCGCCACGCCGGACCCGCACCGCGAGCAACCTCGACGACTCCCCCGGGAGAACAACTCCTCACGGCCGCCCCGCAAAGGACCCACCAGAGGAGCCCGGCCGTCCGCCCCGGACCGGCGCCACGGGCGACCGCCGTGCCGCCCACTCCGGCCGTCCCCGCCGACCTGTTGGTGACCGGCGCCCCCGTGGCCGTCACCGGCCGGCAGGGCCGGTCCGCGGCAGAACCCGCCGTCCGCTCCCCGCGCCGCGCTCCCGTCGGGACCCACCGCCACGCCGGACCCGCGCCGCGGACAGCCCCGCCATGGGCACCCACTGCCCGAGGCCCGCCTGCCGGTTGGCCACGCCCCCGGGGCGGGCGACTCCGCGCGTCCGCCCCGCCAAGGACACACCCGAGCCCGGCCGCCCGCACCGGAACGAGGCCGGCGGCAGCCCCGACGCGGGCGCTCACGGCAGCTCCCCCGTGCCCACCTGCGGGGTGACGACGTCGCCGGGGTGGGCGACGGTGACGCAGGCGCGCTGCCCCGGGCGGCCGTTGACCGTGACGAGGCAGTCGAAGCAGACGCCGATGCCGCAGAAGACGCCGCGCGGGGCGCCGTCGACGCGGGTGGTGCGCCAGGACAGGACGCCGGCCGACCAGAGGGCGGCGGCGACGGACTGGCCGGGGTGGGCGGGGATGTCGCGCCCCTCGAAGGTGAAGGTGAAGCCCGGGCCCGGTGCGGCGCGGGCCAGGCGCAGGGGGCTGCGTCGGCTCACGGAGTGGCCTCCTCGGCGGGGAAGCGGTCGGGGCGGAAGGGGGTGAGGTCGAGCTCGGGGCGGGCCCCGGTGAGGCACTGCGCGATCAAGTGGCCGGTGGCCGGGGCGAGTCCGATGCCGGCGCCCTCGTGGCCGCAGGCGTGGTGGAGCCCGGGGACGCGGGGGTCGGGGCCGATCGCGGGGAGGTGGTCCGGCAGGTAGGGCCGGAAGCCGGTGTAGGCGCGCAGCGTCGCGACGTCCCGGAGCACCGGGAACAGGGCGAGGGCCTGGGCGGCGAGGCGGCGGGCGACGGGCAGCGAGAAGGTGCGGTCGAAGCCGACGCGTTCGCGGCTGGCGCCGATGAGGACGGGGCCGGCGGCGGTGGCCTCGACGACGGCGGAGGTCTGCAGGGCGGCGGAGTCGCTGGCGACGTCGGCGACGTAGTCGGCCGCGTACACCTTGTGGCGGACGGTGCGCGCCGGCAGGGGCTCGGTGACCAGGACGAAGCCCCGTCGCGGCAGTACCGGCAGCCGCACCCCGGCGAGGGCGGCCACCTCGCCGCCCCAGGTGCCCGCGGCGTTGACGACGGCCGGGGCGTGGATGTCGCCCCGGTCGGTGCGGACCCCGCGCACGGCGCCGTCCGGCGCGCGGAGCACCGCCGTCACCATGGTGCCGAGCCGCGCCTGCGCCCCCAGGTCGCGGGCGGCGCGGACGAGCCGGGCGGCGGCGAGCGCGGGCTGCACCTGGGCGTCCTGGGGGTAGTGCACGCCTCCGGCGAGGCCGTCCGCCAGGTGGGGTTCGAGCTCGCGCAGCCCGTCCGCCGGGACGGGCACCGCCTGGACGCCGCTGCGTCGCTGGGCGGCGGCGAAGTCCTCCAGTGCGCGCAGTCCGTCCGCGCCGGAGGCCACGACGAGCCCGCCCTTGGCCTCGTACTCGGCGGTCGCACCCAGGTTGTGACGTTCCGTCAATTCCTGCCACAACCGGGCGGAGAGCAGGGCGAGTCCGAGCTCCGGACCCGGCTCCTTGTCGGAGACCAGCAGATTGCCCTCGCCGGCCCCGGTGGTGCCGCCGGCCACCGGCCCGCGGTCCACGAGGACGGTGCGGAGCCCTGCCGCCGCGGCGTGGAGGGCGCAGGCCGCGCCCACCATCCCGGCGCCGACGACCACGACATCGCAGCTCGTCGGCTTGCTCACGCCGGTAATATGTCACACAGCACTGCTCACAACCAGCCGTTGCGCCGGAATCCGCGGTGGATGACGAAGCAGGCGACGACCATCACGCCCACGGCGAGCGGATAGCCGTAGGTCCAGTGCAGTTCCGGCATGTGCTCGAAGTTCATGCCGTACAGGCCGCAGATCATGGTGGGGACGGCGAGGATGGCGACCCAGGCGCTGATCTTGCGCATGTCCTCGTTCTGGGCCATGGACACCTGCGCGATGTTGGCCTGGAGGATCGAGTTGAGCAGGTCGTCGAAGGAGGTGACCTGCTCGGTGGCGCGGGCGAGGTGGTCGGCGGCGTCGCGGAAGTAGGTCCGCAGGTCGGCCTCGATGCCGGGCAGGGGCTCCTCGGCGAGCCGCTGGAGGGGGCGGCCGAGCGGGGCCACGGCCCGCTTGAGCTCCAGCAGTTCGCGCTTGAGCTGGTAGATCCGGCCGGCGTCGGTGCCGCGGCCGCGGTGGTCGGAGAAGACGTCCGTCTCGACCTGTTCGATGTCCGCGTGGACCGCGGAGGTGACGGCGAGGTACTGGTCGACGACGTGGTCGGTTATCGCGTGCAGGACGGCGGCCGGCCCCTTGGCGAGCTGGTCGGGGACCGTCTCCAGGCCCTCCCGGAGCGGGCCGAGCGAGCCGTGGCCCCCGTGGCGCACCGTGATGACGAAGTCGGGGCCGGTGAAGACCATGACGTCGCCGGTCTCCACGACCTCGCTGGTGGCGGTGAGCCGGTCGTGCTCGACATAGCGGGCGGTCTTGAGGACGGTGAACAGGGTGTCCCCGTACTGCTCCAGCTTGGGCCGCTGCTGGGCGTGCACGGCGTCCTCGACGGCGAGCGGATGGAGCCCGAACAGCTCGGCGACACCGGCGAACTCCGCTTCCGACGGCTCGTGGAGCCCGATCCACACGAAGCCCCGGCCGGACTTGCGGACCCGGGCGATCGCCTCGTACGCGGCGCAGTCGTCCTGGCGCACTCCGTCCATGTAGACCACGCAGTTCACCACCGAACTGCCCAGCGGGGAACGCGCCGGGTGGCTGAGGTCCACACGCCGTTGGCGTACGTGGGTGAGGCGGACGGCTTTGCGGAGATTGCTGATCATCGACATGGAGGGCTCCTACGCAGGCATGCGGCCGCCAGTATTGCCCACGACCGGGCCTGTTCGAGCCCTCCGTCACACCGTCCTTGCACCGTGCGGGCCTTGGGGCGCTCCGCTTCCCGCCGCGCTTCCCGCCCCGCGTCGCCCCCGCGCACGCGCCGGGCCCCTCCGGCCGGTGAGGGCACACGGCGGGAGGGGCCCGGCGGGGTGCGGCGGTGCGAACGCCGCCGCCTCCTTCACATGGCGGGGGTGTCGCGCCGACCGCGGCCGAGGGTGAACGCGGCGACCAGACCGAGCAGGCAGATGACCGCGCCGACCGCCACGTTGTTGGCGATCGCCCCCGCGCCGGGGCCGGTGGTGGACACCACCCAGGGCGAGATGATCATCCAGATGCCGAGGGCCGCGATGGCCCAGCTGAGGCCGTACATCCTGGCCGGCGCCATGGCGAGGCAGAGCCCGAGCAGGGCGACGGCGATGCCGATGACCAGGTTGTTGAGCGCCAGTTCGGGACGGGCGCCCGAGAAGTGGACCGTCCAGGGGGAGATGGCGCAGTAGAGGCCGGCGAGGAACACCGGCCCGTCGACGAGGGCCACGTCCCGCCCGCCTTCGAGCATGCGGGCGTACCTGTCCCGCATCTCGTGCACGTCGGGGTGACCGGTGATGTCACCTGGCCGGTGGGAAAGGTCGGCCATACGACTCGCCTCCTTCGGGCCTGCACGTCGGACCGACTGCGCGGCCGCAGCACGACCGCATCACCATTGTGCGCTTCCACGCCTTTTCACGGTAGACATCACCTTCATCACCTTTTCCCATGGGATGCCGGTGATGTGACATGCGCGACAGGCCGCCGGACCGCGCGCCCGCGCGACCGCCCTGTTCGCGAGGTGGCAGCCTGCCGGGGCGTCCGGTCGGGGCGTGCGGTCGGGGCGTGCGGTCGGGGCGGACCTGGTTCGCGGGGGGCGCGGGACTTCTCTTACACTCCGTAGGGCTCCGGCCGGTGCAGGCTCGGGCATGCCACGTCCTCCGCAGAGATGGGTCCCATGAGCGCCATCAGTATCGGTCAGGCAGCTGTGCTCGGCGTCGTGGAGGGGGTCACCGAGTTCCTCCCGATCTCGTCCACCGGCCACCTGAAGATCACCGAGGGCCTGATGGGCATCCCGGTGGACGACAAGGCCGTCGTCGCCTTCTCCGCGGTCATCCAGTCCGGCGCCATCGCGGCCGTGCTGGTCTACTTCTTCAAGGACATCGTCCGGATCTGCAAGGCGTGGTTCACCGGCATCGCCAACCGCGAGGAGCGGTACCACCACGACTACAAGTTCGGCTGGTGGGTGATCTTCGCGACGATCCCGATCGTGGTCGTCGGCCTGGCGGCCAAGCCGCTCATCGAGGGGCCGCTGGCCTCACTGTGGGTGGTCGCGGGCTCGCTGATCGTCGGCAGCGGCGTGATGTGGGCGGCCGACCAGATGGGCCGCCACAAGCGCGGCGAGGACGACACCACGTTCAAGGACGCCATGCTCGTCGGCTCCTCGCAGATCCTCGCCCTGCTCTTCCCCGGCTTCTCCCGCTCCGGCGCGACGATGTCCACCGCGCTCATCCTCGACCTGGACCGGGTCGCCGCGACGCGGCTCTCGTTCTTCCTGGGCATCCCCGCGCTGACCGGTGCCGGTCTGTACGAGCTGAAGGACGCGCTCGGCGCCGGGGTGGACACGGCGCCGCTCGTCGTCGGGACGGTCGTCTCCTTCGTCGTCGCGTACGCGTCGATCGCCTGGCTGCTGAAGTTCGTGGCCAAGCACTCGTTCAACGCCTTCATCGTCTACCGGCTCGTGATCGGCACCCTGCTCTTCGGCCTGCTGGGCACGGGCGTCATCGGCGCGTAGGCGTACGGCCCGACAGGGCCAGGGCCCGCTCGAAGGCGGTGGCCGCGCCGGGGTCGCCGAGCGTGACGGGTGCGGCGAATCCCTCGTACCGGCGGTAGACCTCGGCGTACCGGTCCACGACCGCCAGCACGAACGCGCCGAGGGCCTCGCCGCAGCGGTACTCCTGGCCGGTGGCACGGGCCACGTCCCAGCCGTGGACGGCGAGCTCCTTGACGATCATCGAGGCGACCTCGGCGGCCGGCATCGACCCATGGCCCAGGTCGACCTCACCCTCCCAGACTTCGGGCTCCGCCCACGCCGCAACGGCCCGGTCCAGCTGCTCCGCGTACGCCCCGGCCCAGTCCGGGCCGGCGGTGAAGTCGCGGGCGGTGAGCTCCTCGGGCAGCGGCTTGCGCAGCGCGCGGTGCTCCAGGCCGTGCGAGGTGTAGAGGATCCAGTGGTTGAGCAGCGTGCGGGTGTCCCACTCCCCGCAGGGCGTCGGGGCGGAGAGCCGGGCGGGGTCGCCGCCCACCCCGCGGGCGACGCGGGCGGCCTCGCCCGCGGCTTCGATCATGTACGCGTGCAGTTCGGTCATGCGGCCATGCTGCGCGCAGGGGCGGCGGCCGGTCTTGAACAAACGCGACAGCCCTGGCGGCCGCCCGCCGCGCCCGCGGCCTACACGTCCACGACGACCTTGCCCACGACGCCCTCCTCCACCGCCGCGTGGGCGTCGGCGGTGCGCTCCAGCGGGAAGCGGTGCAGCGGCAGCCCCGACTCCTCGCCGGACCGCAGGGCGCCGTCCCGCAGGGCCGCGGTGACGGCCGCGACCGCCTCGCGCTTCGCCGCGTCCGGCATGGTGTAGACGAGCACGCCGTGCCAGCGCAGATTGCGCGCGAAGGTCTCCCTGACGGGCAGCGTGAACTCGGCGCCGCCGTTGTCCGCGTAGTAGGCGACGACGCTGTTCGGCGCCAGCACCGCCAGGTCGAGCCCGCTGTTCACCGCTACCGCGACCTCCACGACGATGTCCACACCCTCCGGCGCGGCGCGGCGGATCTCCGCGGCCGGGTCGGGGGCCGTGTAGTCCACGACGTGGTGCGCCCCCGCGGCACGGGCGAGCTCCGCCTTGTAGGGGTTGCTGACCGTGGCCACGACGAACGCCCCCGCCCAGCGCGCGAGCTGGATCGCCGCGTGGCCGACCGCGCCCGCCCCGCCCGCGACCAGGACGTTCCGGCCACCGAGGACGCCCGGGGCGAGCCGGGCCGGGCCGCCTTCCGCCACCGTCAGCGCGCGATGCGCGGTCATCGCCGGGATCCCGAGGCTCGCGCCGGTGTCGAAGGACGCGGTCGCGGGCAGCGGCACGGCGTGTGCCTCCGGGAGCGTCACGTACTCCTGGGCGGTGCCGTCCGCCCGCTGCCAGGCGGCCTCCCACAGCCACACCCGCTCACCGGTCCGTCCGGGGTCGACGCCTTCCCCGACCGCGTCGACCACCCCGGCGCCGTCCTGGTTCGGCACCTGCTCCGCGACCGTGGCGGGCGGCCCGCCGCGCCGCGACTTCCAGTCCGTCGGGTTGACCCCCGACACCTCGACCCGTACCCGTACCTCGCCCGGACCCGGCTGCGGCAGCGGCCGCTCGGTCAGGCGCAGCACCTCGGGGCCGCCGCCTTCCGTGTACACGATGGCCTTCATGATCCGTACAAGGCGGCGCCGAGGCGCATTCTTCCCGCCGCACGGGTGTCCGGTCCGGGTAGGGCCGGCCGGTGACCGGCGAGTACGTGCCGGAGATCGTCGTCGACCTCCGCGCACGGCTCACCGAGGCCCTGGCGCCGGGGAGCGAGGCACACCGCGTGCACGGGCGGTTCGCCGCGGAGCACCCGGAGTTCCTCGCCCTCACCGAGCGCCGCGCGGTGAGCTACGGGAACGCGTACCGCCGGGGGCGGTTCCCCGCGTTCACCGCCCATCCCGCGGCCGCCGTGCCCGCGTTGCCACGGGCCGTGGGCGGGGCGGGGCGGGGCGGGCCGCGGGCGGGGCGCGCGCTGAGGGGCGTTACGCGCGCGCCGCCCGTTCGCACAGGACGGCCGCGCCGGACGGTTCCGGCGGGGGCTCGGGGATACCCACCGCGGCCGCGCCCGGCGACCGGTGCGGGGAGCGGGGGACGAAGGCTCCGCTGGTGCCGCCGCGACCGCGGTGGACCAGGACGCCGGAGACCGGATCGGGGACGGCGTCGAGCGCCGCGCGAGTGCCGGGCAGGGCGCGCCATGCGAGCCAGTGCTCCTCTTCACGGAAGCACAACTCGAAGACGACGCCCCACCCGTACGAGTGCCATTCCCACGCCAGTGCACGGTTGGTGACCGCCGACTCCACGAGCGTCGGCGCATACGCGTCACGCCATGCCGCGGCGGATGTGCTGGCGTTGAGGACTTCGATGGACCACCAGTCCGCTGCCATACCCAAAACGATAGGCACTTCGCAAGTCGCCCGCCAGGGTCCTGCCCCTGACGGCGCGTCACACAGGGTCGGCCGAGGCCAGCAACTCCGTCACGCGCGCCGCGAAGCGGGCGTCGCAGGGGTGGGGGACACCGGTGCGCACGGCCGTGAGCAGGGCGTCGATGGCGTTGCCGAAGGCGGGCACGGGACCGTCGGCGCGGCCGGGGAGCGAGACGACCCCGGAGGTGCCGCGCAGCTCGACGGTCATGCCGGCGGCCGCCGGCGGGGCCGTGAGGCTGAGCGCCGCCGTGCTGGAGGCGCCGCTGTCGTGCCGCAGCACCAGGTGGACGGTGTCGCCGGGCCCCTGGACGGCTGTGAGCGCGGTGACGTCCCCGAGGACCGGGAGGAGCACGGAGAGCGCGTGCGGCCCGACGTCCCACAGGGCGCCCTTCTCGCGCCGCCAGGGCGACGCGGCGAAGGGGCTGTCGCCGGAGGTGAACACCGAGCCGAACCACTCCGCACGCGCGGTGAACCAGCCGTCCACGGCGGCCTGCTCGTCGATCCAGGCGGAACTCGTGGCGTCGAAGCGGAGGGTGAAGAAGACCACCGACGCGACCCCGGCGGCCTCGGCCGCGTCGGCGACACGGCGGGCGTCGGTCAGGGTCGTCGCGACCGGCTTGTCGAGCAGCAGGTGCCGGCCGGCCTCGGCGGCACGCGCGGCCAGCGGGGCCTGCACGTCCGGGGGCAGGGCGATGGCGACGGCGTCCACGTCGCCGATGAGCTCGTCCACGTCGGCGTAGGCGCGGGTGCCGAGGGTCGCGGCGAGTGCGGCCGCCGCCTCGGGGCGGCGGCCCCAGATCCCGGTGAACTCGACGTCGGGGTGGGCGACGAGGGCGGGGCCGTGGGCGATCTCCGCCCAGGGGCCGGTGCCGAGCAGTCCGATGCGCATGGTCACCGCTCCCCCGCCGGCTCGGTGTGGCTGCGGTACCAGGTGCGGTCGAGCTCGACGACGTCGACGGCGGTCTGCACGCTCAGCCCCGGCGTCGGCGCGAGGTGCTCCCGCAGCAGTTCCAGGACGGCCTCGCTCAGCTGCGTCCTGGCCTCGGGCGTGCGCCCGGACAGGACGGCGGCCTGGACGAACACCAGCGCGTGCTCGGGGGCACCGTCGGCGAGGACGTACTCGTCGGACCGGCGGAAGCGGGTCTTGCACGCCTCCACCCTGGTGTCGATGGTCTTGGCGACCAGCGGGTGCAACGCGGTCGCGAAGCCGCGCCGGTCGAAGGCGTCCGCGAGGTTGCCGGTGTAGTCCACGGTGATGTGAGGCATGGCACACACCCTACGTCCCTGGTCACGGCGGTCCGCGGGGGCCCGTCCCCGGGGCGGTGGAGGGCCTTCCGCAGGCCCTGCCGGGGTGTCCGGCAGGTGGGACGGCAGCGCGTTCACATCGGGTTAACACACGGGCAATGGATGTGAAATCGCAGGTTGTGAGGCTGCAGCGGCAACACCACCCACCCGCAAGGCCCACGCCAACAAGGATGACGCCCGTGAGCTACAAGGCCGAGTACATCTGGATCGACGGTACCGAGCCGACCGCGAAGCTGCGCTCGAAGACCAAGATCCTCGCCGACGGCGCGGAGCCCGGCGTCTGGGGCTTCGACGGCTCCAGCACCAACCAGGCCGAGGGCCACAGCTCGGACCGCGTGCTCAAGCCCGTCGCCACGTACCCGGACCCGATCCGCGGCGGCGACGACCTGCTGGTGCTGTGCGAGGTCTTCAACATCGACGACACCCCGCACTCCTCCAACACCCGTGCCCTGCTGCGCCCGGTCGCCGAGCAGTTCGCGGGCCAGGAGTCGCTGTTCGGCATCGAGCAGGAGTACACCTTCTTCCAGGGCTCGCGCCCGCTGGGCTTCCCCGAGGCCGGCTACCCGGCCCCGCAGGGCGGCTACTACTGCGGCGTCGGCGCCGACGAGATCTTCGGCCGCGAGATCGTCGAGCAGCACCTCGACAACTGCCTCGCCGCGGGCCTGGGCATCTCCGGCATCAACGCCGAGGTCATGCCCGGCCAGTGGGAGTTCCAGGTCGGCCCGCTCAGCCCCCTGGAGGTCGCCGACCAGCTGTGGGTCGCGCGCTGGCTGCTCTACCGCACCGCCGAGGAGTTCGGCGTCTCCGCCACCCTGCACCCCAAGCCGGCCCAGGGCGACTGGAACGGCGCGGGCGCGCACACCAACTTCTCCACCAAGGCCATGCGCGAGGGCTACGACGCGATCATCGAGGCCTGCGAGGCCCTCGGCCGCGACGACAAGCCGATGGAGCACATCAAGCAGTACGGTTCCGGCGTCGAGGCCCGCCTGACCGGCGCCCACGAGACCGCCCCCTGGAGCGAGTACAGCTACGGCGTCTCCGACCGCGGCGCCTCGGTCCGCATCCCGTGGCAGGTCGAGGTCGACAAGAAGGGCTACATCGAGGACCGCCGGCCCAACGCCAACGTCGACCCCTACGTCGTCACCCGCCTCATCGTCGGCACCTGCTGCTCCGCGCTGGAGAAGGCCGACCTCGTCTGACGCTCCGCACCATCCCCGAGGGCGCCCGTCCACACGCCGGGCGCCCTCGGCGCGTCCACGGCACGTTCACGGCGCGCGGACGGCCTCGAAGAGGAAGCAGCCGTACTCCACGGCCCGTACGTGCACCAGGGCGACCCGCGGATCGGCGAACCGGGCCGCCAGGACGGCGTCGGCGGCGCCCGCGGCGACCTCGTCCGCGGTCAGCCGGACCAGCCGGCCGCCGAGGATGCGGCCCCGGGCGTCGTAGCACCGGAAGACCCGCCGCTCGCCGTGCAGGGCCGCGGGATAGCCGGGGGCGTCCGGCGGGCCGGGGCAGTCCTCCGCGGCGGCGTGCACGAAGACCGGCCCGGTCTCGTCGTACGGGCCGGGGTCGGCCCCGGTCGCGGCGGCCCAGCGTCGCAGCGGCGCGTAGGCGGCCAGCGCGATCCGCTCCTCCGGTGCGCTGTGCCGCAGGCAGCAGCGGAGCGGGGCGCCGCCCTCCGGGTCCGGCTCGGGGCGGGGGACGAGACCGGCGTCGTCGCCGCCCCGCAACTCCTCGGCGACGGCCGGGTCGAGGGCCCGGACCTCGTACGCGATGCGATGGGTGTCCATGCCCCCAGCGTCGCCCGGACCGGTCAGGAGGTCCGGCGGGATTCGGACGTCGTGCTCAGGGCCCGCCACGCGGCGCGGTCGCCGGGCAGCCCGAGCCTGGCGAAGAGGGCACCCCGGTTGCCACCGCGCGGATCCCACAAGGTGTCGTGCGCGGCCAGGGCCCCGGCGTAGGCACGCTGGGCCGGGGTGGCGGTGTGGGCCGCCGGCCAGCCCTCGGGGAAGAACCGGGGGAGATAGGGGCCCAGGTCCGGGTCGGGGTGGCGCCACAGGATCAGCGGCAGGACGGCGAGGGCCGCGGGCAGCAGCCGCTCGGGGTCGGTGACGCGCCGGCACAGGGCGGCGGCGACGGTGAAGCGGGGCCGGCCGGTGAACGTGGCGGGCTTGCGGCCGAACGCCGCGTCGAGCGCGGCCGGGTCGCGCAGGGCGTCCAGCAGCACCGTGTGCGCGTCCTCGTCGCCGTCGAGGGCGGGGGCGAGCGCGGCGCAGACCCGCACGGCCGGTTCGGGGTCGGCGAGCAGGGCCCGGGGCGCCTCGCCCAGCTCCCCCAGGTGGACGGCGAGGGCGGCGCGCTCGTCCGCCCCGGCCGCGACCGAGGCCGCGGTGAGGACGCGGACGACCTCGTCCCTGCGGCCGGCGAGCGCCGGGTGCGCGGCCGTGCGCGCCACGCAGGCGGCCGCGGCGGTCCGCACCTGCGGGTCGGGGTCGGTCAGGTGGACGGCGGCTGCCGCGTGGACGGCGGGCAGGGCGTCGTACACCCCCACGGCCGCGCGGACGACCGCCAGGTCGGCCATCTCGTCGTCCCAGAGGGCCTGCTGCTCCGCCTCGTCCGCGTTCGCCCAGGCCTCCTGCCACGCGTCGGCCGCCGCCCCGTCCGCGGGGAACGCCCGCGCCCGCCACTCCTGCGCCTCCGCCGGGTCGGGCGCCGCCTCCGCCGCGTACCGCAGGAAGGCCAGCAGAGCCTGCCTGGGTGCCGCCGGGTGCTCCCCGGCGAGCAGTTCCGCGACCTGGCGGACGGCCGGCGGTGTGGCGGGCCAGGGTGTGCCCTGGTGGACGATCGCCCCGTTGAGGTGTTCCAGGGCGGCCCGGACGTCCGCCTCCCGGCCGGTGCGCAGGGCGGCCAGATGCCGCGGGGTGTCCGTGGCGGCGCCGTAGGCGTGGAACAGCCGTGCCCAGTCCGTCTCGTGCATGCGGCCATCATGACGCGGGGCACCGACAACCCCTGCTCACGGGCCGGTTGGGCCTCCCGGCACCGGGGCGGCGCGCGGTGGCGGGGTGACCATCCCAGGATTCACTCGTTCTACGGAACGTGAACGCCCAGCACGCGACCGCCACCCGTCCCCGGCACGGCGCAGCCGTCATCGTGGACGTCGAGGAGGCGGAGGCCGCACTCGTCGAGAACTACCCGCACCTGGTCCGGCTGGCCTACCTGACGCTGCCGCCGTCGCTCGGCCGGCACCGGAGGGTGCTGACCGCCCACACCCTGACGCAGGGCGTGCTGCCGCGCTCGCCGTGCGAGCCCGACCCCGCCGTGGTGGACGTCCCCGGGCCGCGGGGGGCCGTGGACCCGGCGTACGCCCTGGTGCGGCAGGAAGTGCTGGACACGGCGCTGGCGTTCGGCCGCGAGCGGGGCTGGCGGGGCCGGCTGCGCAGGACGGTGGTGGGCGGTCCGGCGCCGTACGTCTGGGGCCTGCGGCTGCACACCAAGGCGACCGGGACGGACGAGGCGGAGCTGGACCGGGCGCTGTCCGGGCTGAGCGCGGCCGGGCGGGCGGCCTACGCGCTGCTGGAACTGGAGCGGCCCCGGCACGCGGACGGCCGCGAGGTGCGCAGGCTGCTGGTGGCCGCCGGCGTCGCCGACCCGCGGGGCGCCCTGAAGGCCGCCAAGGCGGTGCCGGAGGGACTGCTGCTGGGCGGCAGCGGGTTCGACCCGTGCACGGTGCAGGCCCGGCCGACGGATCTGCTGCGCAGGCGGCAGCACGTGCGGGTGGGCCTCATCGCGGCGGGCGCGATCGCCGTGACCGCGACGCTGGTCGCGGTGCTGACCGGCGGGCAGGACCCGTACGCGGCGGGCGGGTCGCCGGGTGGCGCGTACGGGACCGCGGATCTGCTGGACCCGGCGAAACTGGTGCGGGTGCAGGACACCGCGTGGACCCGCGCCTCCCGGGTGGACTTCACGGCCTGGCCGGCCCGCGGCGGGCGCGCCGGCGACCGGACGCTGCTGGGCCGGGCGATGGCGGTGTGGGCTCACCCCTCCGGCAACGTCGCCGTGTCGGCCACCACGGGCACCGCCGAGGGACTGCCCGCGCAGCAGCCGCAGTTGCTGTACGCGGGGGACGTGGACGGCGCCACCGTGGTGCTGATGTACGACGGCCTGCGCCTGGTGCGCTACGCCGAGCCGCGCGACGGCGGGGGCTCGGCGGCCCTGGACTTCGCCCGGGTGGACGGCGCGGGCGTGACCACGGCGGCCGTGGTGCTGGGCCGGACGGACGGCAACACCCGGTTCCTGACGGCCCCCTGGGTCACCGAGGCGGCCTCCCGCGACCTGCGGGAGCCGGGGCGCGCCCCGGCGAAGCTGGACCGCACGGCGGACGGGGTGACCGAGCCGGTGCGGATGCCCGGTGCGGACAGCCGTCCCGGGGTGTGCGGGGCCACCTGGCCCGCGCTGCAGTTCCGGGCCGCCGGCGGGCTCAGCGTGGAGCGGCCGTTCCTCCTCACCGACCTCGGCGACCTCGTGCCGGCGCACCTGACGTACCAGCCCGCCTCGGACGCCACGCCGCTGGAGGCGACCGGCCCCACGGGGCTGGCGAACGTGGCCCGGACGGCCTGCAACCTCTCCTCCATGAGCGGCCTGGGCACCCGGTCGGTCAACGTCTGGCGGTACGCGACGCAGCGGCTGCCGGAGGACAACGGGCAGGCGTCGTGGGTCTGCGCCCGCGCCGACACCTGGCGCGGCACGGACGGCCGGGCGCTGGCGCTGTTCCTGCCCCCGGTCTCCGAGCCGGGCACCCCGGGCGCACCGGTGGGCCAGAGCGGCCGGGACAGCGGGGCGTGCGGCCGGGCGGTGCCGCAGGTGCTGGCCGGTGCGCTGTGGAAGTCCACGGCCGGCCACTGGTACCTGCTGGCGGCGGGCAGCCGTGACGTGACGCGGATCAAGGCCACGGGCGGCGTGACCGGCGCCTCGAAGGGCCCGACGATGGCGGTGCGGGCCGAACAGGGCGCCCGGGCCGAGCTGTCGGCGGTGCTCGACTCGGGCGCGGCGCTCACGACGCTGCGCTGAGCCCGCCCTCCCCCGCCCTGGTGGCCTGTTCCGCGGGTGGAGCGGCCGCCGGGGCACCCGCCGCCCCGGGCACCGCCACCGAGTCGGTCACCGCGCACACCTTCCCGAGCGCGGGCTGCAGCAGCAACGTCGTGGGCGTGCTGGGCGTCACGAGCATCACGGTCGACAACCTGCCGTACACCTCTGCCGTCTCCTCCGACGGCGTCGTCACCGTCTCCCCGGCCGACGGCTCGACCGTCCAGACCACGATCGTGCTGCGCACCCTGCTGGGCAGCATCACCTGCGTCTACCGGGCGGCGAGCCTGACCGGCACGGCGGACAACGCCGACAACAGCATCACCTTCGCCGCCCAGCAGTTCACCAAGGCCTCCGGCTCCTCGCTCTGCTTCGCCAACGGGTTCTTCACCGCGAAGTACGCCCCGGTCACCGACTCCGGCCAGGACGGCGGCCCTGCCGTCTTCGTGAACTGACCGGACCGCCGCGCCACCCCCCACGCGGCGCCGCGAGCCGCCCGGACCTGGCCGTACCCTTGGTAACTCCCTCCTGCCGAAGGGTTCAGTTCCGGGCGGCGATGCGGCACCCTGTCGTGCCATGACGACTCCCGCGGACGTCCCCGGGCGCGCCGTCCGGCCCTCCCTGCGCGCGCTGTACTTCGTGCCGCTGATGCTCGCGTGCGGCTACCTGGCGCTGCTCCTGCTGCTGTTCGCCGGCGGCACGGCGGCGTACTTCGCCTGGACCGTCCGCTCCCCGCTGACCGCGGCCACCCTCGGAGCCTCGTACGCCTCCGGGGTGGCCCTGTTCGCGGTGGGGCTGCGGCTGCGGCGGTGGGTGGACGTGCGGATCGTGGCGTACACCTCGCTGGCCCAGCTGGTGCTCATGCTGGGCGTCGCCGTGCTGCACCACGACCGCCTGCACCTGACCGAGGGGGAGATCGGCGGCTTCCTCGGCGCATGGGGCTTCGTCGCCGTCCACGCCGTGATGCCGGTCGTGGGGCTGGTCCTGCTGGCCGTACAGACCCGCGCTCCGGGCGGCGACCCGCCGCGGTCCGGGCCGGCCGACCTCTTCACCGGGGTGCCCCTCGCCTGGGTGGCGCTGGTGGGCTGCGGCCTCGGGGCGGCCACGCTCGCGGTGCCCGGCGCGCTGCGCGGCGTGTGGCCGTGGCCGGTGACCGACCTCGACCTGCGGGCGCTGGGGGTGTGGACGCTCACCTTCGGCCTCGGCTCGCTGTGGGCACTGCGCGAGGGCGATCCGGAGCGGATGCGCGCGGGCGCCGCCGGCTACGCCGCGGTCGGCGCCTTCTCGCTCCTGGCGGTCCTCACCCACCCCGGCGCCATGGACTGGGGCTCGGCCTTCGCCTGGCTGTACGTGCTGGGCATGCTGGGGCTCGTCGGCATGGGCCTGGTGGGCCTGGCCCTCGCGGGACCGGCCGAGCGATGGCCCGGAAACGGTTCCCTGACAATGGAGGCATGAACGACCTCTCCTTCCGCCTCGCACTGCCCGACGACGCCACCCTCCTCGTCCGCCTCCGGGACGACGCGGCCCGCTGGATGCAGGAGCACGGCATCGACCAGTGGAAGCCCGGCGAGATGGACGAGGGCCACTTCCGCACGCGCATGGCGGCGGGCGAGGTCTGGCTCACCGAACGCGAGGGCCGGGTGGTCGGCGCCTTTGAGCTGTGGTGGGACGACGAGCACGCCTGGGGGGTGCGCCCGCCGGACGCGGGCTACGTCCACCGGCTCATGGTGGACCGGACGACCGCCCCGCGCGGTACCGGCCGGGCCATGCTCGACCGGGCGGAGCGCCGCATCGCCGAGTCCGGCCGCCCGTACGCGCGGCTGGACTGCGTGGCGGCCAACCCGCAGCTGCGGGCGTACTACGAGGGCGCGGGCTACGCCGTCGTCGGAGAGCAGCCCCACAAGCAGAGCGGCAAGGGCAGCCCGTACGCGGTGACCCTGCTGGAGAAGAAGCTGTAGGCGAGGCACGCGGCGGAGCGGCCCGCCCGGAGGTCGAGGGCGGGCCGCTCCGCTGTGTGCGGCCTGGACGGCCGCGGCTCAGGTCTCCCGGCGCCGGGCCCGTTCATAGGAATCATCGGCCGCGCGCTGGATCTCCTCCCGGTCGCGGAGTACCTCCTCCATCTCCTGGTCGATTCCAGGGCCCGGGCCTGGCCCGCGGTCGGTGAGTTCGTCGTAGAGGTAGCGGCAGGCCGCGTCCTCGGTGCCGAAGCGCCGGTGCGGGTCGTGGACGCCGCGTTCGTAGTTGCCGACCACCCAGGCCTCGCCCTCCTGCCGGAGGTACCTGAAGTCCGGGGGCCTCAGGTCGAACTCGTGGAAGCCGGGGACCTCGTACAGCCCGCCGGGCACCCCCGCGGAGGCGAGCGCCTCGCACAGTTCACGCCGGTCCATGGTCGGGCCCCGTCAGTTCAGCCGGATGAGTTCGCCGTTGTTGATGTGGTTGATCACGCTGTCGTTCATCGGCAGCACGTACTGGAGCCCGTTGCCCGGCTGCCCGTAGAAGGGCGCCACGACTCCCGCGGAGACCGCGAACGGCCTGACCACCTTGTACAGGTGGTAGTTGAAGGGATAGCCCGGGTCGAAGGTGTTGAGGTTGGACGGCGCGATGGAGCGCTGGGAGTACGGCGAGCCCGCGGGCGCGAGGAAACGTCCGCCCTCGCCGCCGAAACGGTCGATCTTCTGCCCCACGGCGAGGTTGATGACCGATACGGGGCCGCCCGGGAGGAAGCCGTCGTTGGGCGGGAACTTGTAGCTGTTCGTCGTGAAGTCGAACCAGGTGCGCAGGAAGCCGTTGGCGTTCTGCCCGTCGAGGCGCCGGTAGTCGGCCACCATCGCGCCGAGCAGGCCCTTGGTGGGCAGCTGCCGCGGACCGAGCCGGGGGTCACCGCAGAAGAACTTGCGGTCGGTGAAGGTGGCACCGATGCAGATGCGCGGGTTCTCCGGGCCACCGGGAAGGCGCCCGGGGGCACCGATGACCGGGCCGACTCCGGGGCCGGAGCCAGGGCGGGAACCAGGACCGGAGCCGGGGCCCGAACCGGGGCCCGAGCCGGGGCCGGAGCCGGGGCGGTCGTGGGGGGCCGCGATCTGTGCGCCCGGCCCCCAGTCGTCGGCGTGCGCGGGGACGACCGCGCCCAGGAGGGTGCCGACGAGCAGGACGAGCAGGGCGGGAAGGCTGGAAAGCGATATTCGCTGGCGCCGCTTCAAGGGTCCTCCAGGGGACGACGGGAACGAGGCCTCCCGGGACGGCAATCACCGTGCGTCACCGGAGCCGCGCGGATACGTACCCCTGGCGGATCACCCACCGGGACCGACGCGCCGCCGATTCATCCGGATGGCCACGCACTTCGCCCGTACGCAGCACCGCCCGGCCGGGACCCGCGGAGAGCGGGCCGCCGACCGGGCGGTCACGGAACGTGTCGCTACTTCCGGACGAACACCGCGACGGTGCGGCCCGGCACGGTGAAGGTGCCGGACGCGGCGTCGTAGGAGGCCCGCTTCACCACGGCGTCGGAGCCCGCGGCCTGCACCGGGTGGAGGGCGTAGGCCTTCCCCGACAGGGCGCCGACCCGCTGGTCCTGGGCCTTCGGGGTCGCGTTGAAGACCACCACCAGCCGGCCCAGCTGCGCGGTGATGACGCCCGGGGTCTCCTGCTCGCCCGAGAGGGGGAAGGACAGCTGCTCCTGGACCTGCGCCGCCGTGGTCAGCCCGAAGGCCGGCTCGGTGGAGCGGATCCGCAGCAGGTCCTGGTACGCGGCCGAGGCCGAGGCGGTCTGCGCGCAGCCGACCCGGAGCGTGTCCGCGGTCAGCAGCGGCTTCGCGAAGGACCACTTGGACTCGTTGTCGGCCTTGGGGGGCAGGCCGCGGCCGAAGCCGTTGCCCGAGGAGCAGTCCCAGTGGATGGCGTTGAACCAGTCGCCGGAGTCGTACGAGTTGCGGTCCAGGGACTTGGAGCGCAGCAGGTCCGAGCCCGCCTGGTAGAGCGCCGGCCCCTGGGAGAGGGCCGGGACGGCCTCGGCGACGACCTGCATGCGTGCCCGGTCGGCGGGCGAGGTGCCCTGGGGCAGCTTGAAGGCGAGCGCGTCGTACAGGGCCTCGTTGTCGTGGGCGTCGGCGTAGGCGAGGGCGTCGCCGGGGGCGTCCGCGTATCCGGCGGGTGAGCCGTTGTAGTCGACCTCGGCGCCGCTGACCTCCTTGCCGCTGCTGTCGGTGAAGGAGAAGGACTTCAGGTTGCCGGTGAGCCCGACCTTGATGAGGTCCTGGTAGTGCAGCAGGCGGGCCCGCTGCTCGGCCTCGCTGCCGTTGGCGGCGGAACCGTTGGGCTCGTTGAACAGGCCCGAGGCGAAGCCCTGGACGCCGGGGTCGGAGTCGAAGGGGCCGCCGCCGCGGACCGCGTCGCGGGCCCGGTCGGAGAAGGTGGCGACTCCGGTGCCGGCCATGTTCTTCTGGGTGGCCTGCACGAAGCGGGCGTCGTCGGCGACCTCGCCGAAGTTCCAGCCCTCGCCGTAGAGGATGATCTTCTTGCCGTCGACGCCGTCCTTCGCGGGGGTCAGCGCGTCCAGCGCCTTGCGGACGGCGAGGATGTTCGCCTTGGGGTGGTGGCCCATCAGGTCGAAGCGGAAGCCGTCGACCTTGTACTCCTTGGCCCAGGTGACGATCGAGTCGACGACCAGCTTGCCCATCATCGCGTTCTCGGTCGCGGTGTTGGAGCAGCAGGTGGAGTTGGCGACGGTGCCGTCGTCCAGGAGGCGCTGGTAGTAGCCGGGGACGATCCTGTCGAGGACGGACTTGTCGTCCTGGCCGCTCGCGGCGGTGTGGTTGTAGACCACGTCCATGACGACCCGCAGGCCCGCCTGGTTGAGCCCCTGCACCATCTTCCGGAACTCGACGGTGCGCTCCGTGCCGTCCGGGTCGGTGGCGTAGGAGCCCTCGGGGACGGTGTAGTGGAAGGGGTCGTAACCCCAGTTGTAGGCGTCCTTCGCGGCGACCGCGGCCACGCACTCCTGCTGCTTGTCGGAGTCGGCCGGGTAGGCGCCCAGGTCGCAGTCGACGGTGGCCTGGTCGGCGCTCTTCTCCGCGACGGTGGCGAAGTCGAAGGCCGGCAGCAGGTGGACGTAGGAGACCCCGGACTTCGCCAGCGCCTTCAGGTGCGTCATCCCCGCCGAGCCGGTGTCGGTGAAGGCGGTGTACTTGCCCTTGTCCCGGGCGGGGACGGTGGAGTCCGCGACGGAGAAGTCCCGGATGTGCAGTTCCTGGATCTGCGCGTTGTTCAGGCCCACGGCCTTGGGCTTGGCCAGGTGCGACCAGCCGCCCGGGGCGAGCTTCGCGTCGTCGAGGTCGACCACCAGGCTCTGCTTCGAGTCGGCGGTCAGGGCGACCGAGTAGGGGTCGGTGACCTTGTTGGTGACGACCTTCTGCACGCCGGGCGCCCAGACCGTGACGACGTAGCGGTACGGCTTGCCGGTCCAGCTCCGATTGCCGGTCACGCTCCACACACCGGTGGAGGCGTCGCGCCGCATCGGGACGGTGGTGCCGTCCAGGTCCAGGGCGACGGAGTGGGCGGTGGGGGCCCACACCGACAGGGTGGGCTTGCCGTGGGTGAAGACCGGGCCGAGCGCGGCCTTGGTCGCCTTGGCCGCGTACAGGTCGTCCAGGACGCCCTGGATCTGGACGCCGGTTGCGGAGAGCAACGCGCCATTGGCGAGCCGCTGGGTGGCGACGACCTGCCCCGTGAGGGCGGTGCGGACACGGTCGCGGTCGCGCGGGTCGACCGTGAAGGCCGCGTAGTCCCTCAGGTGCGGGAAGCGGGCCTTCTGGGCGTCGGTCAGGCCGCCCGTGACGCGCTGCAGGCGCAGCCAGTGGCCCTCACCGGTCAGAGCGCCGTCCTTGATCGCCAGGCCGCCGTCCGGGGCGTAGACCAGTTGGTGACTCGCGGCGGTGTCGCCGGTCTTCCACGCGACGGTGTCGGCGTCGATCCACTGGGCCTTGGCCGCGGACAGGTCGAGGTCGGCGGAGGAGCCGGACGTGGAGGGCAGCAGGTACTTCTCGGTTCCGTTCAGCAGCCACACCTCGTGTCCGTAGGTGGCGAGGTCCAGCGACTGGTCGGCGGGCAGGTCCTTGGTGTCGCCCTTGTGGAGGATGTAGCTGAGCGACGTGGCGCCCGCGGCGAGCGGCACCTCGAAGACCGCGCCGTAGGCGTCGGTCCGCACCGGCTGCAGCGGGGCGGTCCAGTCGGTCGGGTTCGCGGCGCCGGTCCAGGTGTGCAGGCCCCAGCCCGCGTAGTCCCCTCCCCCAGAGCCTCCGGCCTGGGAGGTATCCCCAGCCCGGTGGTAGTGGAGGACCGCCTTCGTCCTGTCCTGCCCCGGCTCGGTGCCGGACGGGGCCTGGGTGGCGACGGCCTCCTTGCCCTGCTCCACCCAGATCTCACCGTTCTTGGTGACGTCGATGAACCGGTCGGCGGCGACGTCCTTGTTCCCGTCCTTGTCGATGACGAGGTAACCGACGCTGGACGCTCCCGGCTTGAGCTTGACGTAGGCGAAGGCACCGTAGGCGTCGCGGCCGATGAAGTCGTGGCCGGCCGGCCAGGTGGTGCCCTCGCCGTCGGCGATGTCGCCCCAGGCGTACAGGCGCCAGTCCGTGTAGTCGTTGTCCGCGCGCTTGTAGTGGACGACGGCGTAGTCGCGGCTGCTCGCCACCGGGGGCTGCGGCGGAACCGGGGTGCCGCTGGTGGTCCCGGCGGTGGTGCTCGCGGTGCGGCCTGCGGAATCGATCACGACGGCCTTGTACCGCAGCGCGGTGCCGGGCGTCACGTCGTCACCGACCGTCTGGGTGACCTTGTACGGCGCGTGGTCCGCGGAGCCGAGGACCTTCCACGGCCCGTTGCCGGTCTGCGCGGCGAAGACCACGCGGTTGAGCTGCCCGCCGTCGACGTCGGCGGAGAGCTCGACGGTGCCGGTGGCACCCGCGGCGGGGGCCTTCAGGGTGAGGGACGGCCGGGCGGCGGGGGCGCCGAGGGGCTTGCCCGCCTTGTAGACCACGGTGGACAGCGCCGGGACGGTCACGCCGATCTTCCGGTCGGCGCCGCTGGTGACGGAGCCCTCGGTGCCGTAGAGGGCGGTGAAGGCGGTGTTCGCGGAGCCCGTGGGGACGTCGGCGGTCCGCGCCTCGGTCGCGTTGTTGACGGCGACGACGTACTCGGTACGGGTCTTCGCGTCGGTGCGGGAGAAGGCGTAGATCCCGGCGCCGTCGGCGACGTGGCGCTCGGTCTGGACGCCGTCGGCGAGCGCCGGGTGGGCCTTGCGGAGCGCGGCCAGCTTCGCGATCGCCCGGTAGAGCGGGGCGCCGGTGTCGTAGGCGTCGCTCGCGTGGGTGCGGTCGGTGCCCAGTTGGTCGTCGTCGAGGTAGTCGGCGACCTTGGACGCGAACATCGTCTGGCGGGCGTCCTTGTCGCCGCCGGCGCCGGTGAAGCCCTGCTCGTCGCCGTAGTAGACGACCGGGTTGCCGCGCGAGAGGAACATCAGCTCGTTGGCGAGCCGGTCCCGCCGCACGAGTTCGGCGTCGTCGGCCTTCGGGTTGTCCTGCTTCAGGAACGTGCCGATGCGGCCCATGTCGTGGTTGCCGAGGAAGGTGACCTGCTCGTACGCGTTGGCCTTGTCGGTCGTGTACCGGTAGTCGTCACCGAAGACCCCGGCCAGCTTCGCCGCGGAGCCGCCCTGGGAGGCGTACTGACGGGCGGCGTCCTGGAAGGGGAAGTCGAGCGTCGAGTCGAGGCGGCCCTGCGTGACGTACGGGGACGTGATGGCGGTGTCGGCGGAGTAGACCTCGCCGAACATGAAGAAGTCCTTGCGGCCGTGCTCGGCCGCGTAGGAGTCGAGGGCCGTGGCCCACTGGGTCCAGAACGGCAGGTCGACGTGCTTGACGGTGTCGATGCGGAAGCCGTCGACCGCGAAGTCGCGGACCCACTTCTCGTAGATCTCCTCCATGCCCCTCACGACCTCGGGACGCTCGGTCCACAGGTCGTCCAGGCCGGAGAAGTCGCCCTGGTCGGAGCTCTCGCCGGCGAAGGTGGAGTCGCCCCGGTTGTGGTACATCGTCGGGTCGTTGAGCCAGGCCGGGACCTTGCTCTTGGCGGTGACGACGGGGGTGCGGGGGAAGGAGTCGCGGTCGACGGCGGGGAAGCCCTTGCCGCCCTTCGCGTAGTCGGCGTCGTCGAAGGGCACGCCGTCCTTCGTCAGGTAGGGGAACGCGCCCTTGGAGAGGTAGCCGTAGGACTTCTCGTCGTAGTCGACGACGTCGGCGGTGTGGTTGGTGATGACGTCGAAGAAGACCTTCATGCCCTTGGCGTGGGCCTTGGATATCAGCGCCTTGAGGTCGGCGTTGCTGCCGAAGTGCGGGTCGACCTGGGTGAAGTCGGTGATCCAGTAACCGTGGTAGCCGGCCGACGCCTGATCGCCCGAGCCCTGGACGGGCCGGTTCTTGAAGATCGGCGCCATCCATATCGCGGTGGTGCCGAGGCCCTTGATGTAGTCGAGCCGCCGGGTGAGCCCCTTGAGGTCACCGCCCTGGTAGAAGCCCTTGTCGGTGGGGTCGTACCCGGTGCTGAGCCGGGTGCCGGTCAGACCGCCCCTGTCGTTGGACGTGTCGCCGTTGGCGAAACGGTCCGGCAGTACGAAGTAGAACTGCTCCCGCGTGAGGTCGTGACGCGCCGTCTGGGCGGCGAGCGCCGCGTCGGAGGGCGGTGGGGGCGGGGCGGCCGCCGAGGCGGCGGGTGCCGAGGCGGGGACGGCGAGGGCGGCGGCGAGGGCCGCCACCGCGACGGCTGCGGCTCCGCGTCTGCGCGCGCGTGGGCGCGTGGACGCGGGCAGCCCGGTGTGCTGGGCCACGGGGTGTTCTCCTTGCGGAATCCGTGTGCGGACGGTTGTACCTCTGGGAGCCCACGCGCCATGAGCCATCGCCCGGCAGCGGTGCCGGACCGTGACCGGGACCGTACCTCTTACAGCAGGCTTACAGCAAGATGTCGCAAGGATTTCCAACAGGACGGCCTCGACGGCGGCGGAACACAGATGACGCCCCGTCATATCCCGGTCCGCCGCGGCCGGTCGCCGAACACTATGAACGCAAAGGCCACGGCTCTGGACCCGCACCGCCTCCGTCCCCAAGCATCGGGGCCCGCGCAACGAAGCGCCGGACGACGGAAGGACGAGACGATGGTCACCGGGCACTCCCCCCACCGCCCCCGGTCCGGATCCGCACGACACCGCATCTCCGTGACGATCGCGGGCGTCGCCGCCCTCCTCGCCACCGCCCTGGCCGGGCCCGTACCTGCGTCCGCGGCCGACGGGCCCGCCCCCGCCGACTGCCCGGCGGAGCTGGCGGCGGAGGCCGCCTGCTACCGGGGCCAGGACGCGAACGGCGCCTTCTACGCCATGGCGGTCCCGCACGACTGGAACGGCTCGCTGGTCGTCCACGCCCACGGCGGCCCCGACCTCGGCGACACCTCAGACCCCGAACGCAGCACCGGGGACCTGGCGCGCTGGTCGGTCATGGTGAAGGAGGGCTACGCCTGGGCGGGTTCCTCCTACCGCCGCGGCGGCTACGGCACGCGGATGGCGGCGAAGGACACCGAGAACGTGCGGCGGCTGTTCGTGGAGCGCTTCGGCACGCCGCGCCGGACCTTCGTCCACGGCCAGTCCTGGGGCGGCGACGTGGCGGCCAAGGTCGCCGAGATCTACGGCACCGGCCGCCATGCGCCGTACGACGGCGCCCTGCTGACCAGCGGCGTCCTGGGCGGCGGTTCACGCGGCTACGACTACCGGGTGGACCTGCGCGTGGTCTACCAGTACTACTGCCGCAACCACCCCAGGCCCACCGAGCCCCCGTACCCGCTGTGGATGGGGCTGCGCGCCGACTCGACGATGACCACCAGCGGACTGCGCTCCCGCCTGCAGGAGTGCACCGGCTACGCCTCGCCCCCGCAGGAGCGCACCGCCCTGCAGCAGCGCAACCTGGACGACATCCTGGCGGTGACCGGGATCCCGGAGCGGACGCTGGAATCGCACCTGCGGTTCGCGACCTTCACCTTCCGCGACATCGTGCACAACCGGCTCGGCGGCCGAAACCCGTTCGGCAACAGCACCGTCCGCTATACCGGCTCGCACGACGACGCGGCGCTCAACGCGGGTGTGGAGCGCTTCGCCGCCGACCCCACGGCCCGCCGGGACCTGTCCTACGACAGCGACGTCACCGGCGCCGTGTCGATCCCCGTGCTCACCGTCCACGCCATCGACGACCCGACCGCCTTCGTCGAGCACGAGGCGGCCTACCGGGCCTCCCTGGAGGGCGCCCACCGCGGGCGGCTGCTGGTGCAGAACTTCACGCGGGAGAGCGAGCACAGCGAGCTGAGCGACGCGGAGTACGCCGCCGCGATGCGGTCACTGGCGACCTGGGCACGGACCGGCCGCAAGCCCACGCCGGCCTCGGTGGCGGCCTCCTGCCCGGCGTTCGACACCACCTACGGCACGGGGTGCTTCTTCGAACCGGGGTACGTCCCGCGCCCCTACGCCTCCCGCGTGTACCCCCGCCCGGGGGCGCGGCACTGGCCGGCGCTGTCCGCCGCCCAGGAGCGCGTGTGGAGCCGCCTGGACGGCGTGGGCATCGCACCCTGACCCCCTCCCACCTGCGGTCCCGCCCTTCCGAAAGGTCCCTGCAGAATCTTGCAGAAAGTTTCTGCAGGGGCCTTCCGTCCTGACCGGAGCGGCTGTTACGTTCCTCTTCGGCCCGGTTCGGCCGGCCGGGGGTCCGCCCCTGACGGCGGGTCCCACGCGCCCGGCCGGCTGGACCGGTCGCCACCGAGACGGAGGCGGGCCCAGGACCGACGAAGCCACCCCGCTGCGCCCCGCCCGGGGCAGGTCCAGGGCCCGCCTCAACACCCGCCGCGCATCAGGAACGGCCGGGGACGATCAGAGACGACCGGAGACGATCAGGAACGCCGGCCGGCGCCGGGCGCCTGACCCGTGGAGCCGCGGACGACCAGCTCCGTCTGGAAGACGAACTCCGCGCGCTGCACCGGGTTGCCGCCGATCTCCTCCAGCAGCGCGTTCACCGCGGCCGCGCCCATCGCCTCGACCGGCTGGCGGACCGTGGTCAGCGGCGGGTCGGTGAAGGCGATCAGCGGCGAGTCGTCGTAGCCGACGACCGACACGTCCCCGGGGACGGTCAGCCCCCGTTCCCGCACCGCGCGCACCGCGCCGAGCGCCATCAGGTCGCTGCCGCAGACGATGCCCGTGCAGCCCTTGTCCAGCAGCGCCCCGGCGGCCGCGTGGCCGCCCTCCACGGAGAAGAGGGTGTGCTGGACGTACTCCGCGGCCTGCTCCTCGGCGAGCCCGAGCAGGCTGCCCAGCGACTCCACGAAGCCCTCGACCTTGCGGTGCACGGGCACGAAGCGGTTGGGCCCGACGGCCAGGCCGATCCGCTGGTGGCCGAGCTCCACCAGGTGCTGCACGGCGATGCGTGCCGAGGCGCGCTCGTCCGGCGAGATGTACGGCCCGGCGATCGCCGGGTTGAAGCCGTTGACCAGCACGTAGGGCACGCCCTGGCCGAGCAGGCGGGCGTAGCGCTCGGGGTCGGCGGTGACGTCCGCGTGCAGCCCGGACAGGAAGACGATGCCGCGCACCCCGCGCTCCACGAGCGCCTCCACCAGTTCGTCCTCGGTGGAGCCGCCGGGGTGCTGGGTGCACAGCACCGCGGTGTAGCCGTAGCCGGTCAGGTTCTGCTCGATGACCTGGGCGAAGGCGGGGAAGATCGGGTTGTTGAGCTCGGGGGTGATCAGCCCGATCTGGCCGGCGCTGCGCTGGCGCAGCCGCACCGGACGCTCGTAGCCGAGCACGTCCAGTGCGGCCAGCACCTTCTGCCGGGTGGCGGGGGCGACCCCCGCCTTCCCGTTCAGCACGCGGCTGGCGGTGGCCTCGCTGACCCCCGCCTGGGCCGCGATGTCGGCAAGTCGAGCGGTGGTGTTCACAGTCCCCGACCCTATGCGACCGCGACGCACGTCAAACGGCCCACCAGACGGTCGTGTCGGCCGGGAGGACGACCCCGTCCGCCGTGACCTCCACGGGGGAACTGGCCAGCAGCACCCGGCCCGGCGCGGGCAGCGTCACCGGAGCACCGGTGGTGTTGACGGTGCACGCGAAGCCGGGCCGGCGGAAGGACAGCACGCCCTGCGGGGCGTCCTGCCACTGGACCGACTCGCCCGCGCCGAGGCCGTCCCGCTCGCGGCGCAGCCGCAGGGCGGAGCGGTACAGCTCCAGGGTGGAGTCCGGGTCACCGGTCTGCGCGGCGACGCTGAGGCCCGCCCACTCCTCGGGCTGCGGCAGCCAGCTGCCGCCGCTGCCGAAGCCGTACGAGCTGCCCTCCGCGGTCCACGGGATCGGCACGCGGCAGCCGTCGCGGAAGCCGTCCTGGCCGGCGGCGCGGAAGAACGCCGGGTCCTGACGGGCCTCGTCGGGCAGGTCGGTGACCTCGGGCAGGCCCAGTTCCTCGCCCTGGTAGACGTACGCGGAGCCGGGCAGGGCCAGCATCAGCAGGGAGGCGGCGCGGGCACGGCGCAGGTCGTAGCCCTTCCCGTCGGGGGACAGCCGGGTGGCGTGGCGTACCACGTCGTGGTTGGACAGGACCCAGGTGGTGGGCGCGGCGACCGGGCGCATGGCGTCGAGCGAGCGGTCGATGACCTCGCGCAGCTCGACGGCGTCCCACTTCGTGCCGAGGTACTGGAAGTTGAAGGCCTGGTGCAGTTCGTCGGCGCGGACGTAGTTGGCGGTGCGCTCGACGGTGGGGGTCCAGGCCTCGGCGACGGCGATGCGGGCGCCTGGGGGCGCCCCCGGCCGAAGGCTGGGGGAGTATTCGTCGAGGATGCGCCGCCAGGAGCGGTAGACGTCGTGGACGCCGTCCTGGTCGAAGAAGGGCAGGACATCGTTGCCAAGGAGCTTGAGCTGCTCGTGGGCGCCGATGTCGGGCAGGCCGTCGGCCTTGACCAGGCCGTGGGCGACGTCGATGCGGAAGCCGTCGACGCCCATGTCGAGCCAGAAGCGCAGGATCGAGCGGAACTCGTCCTGGACGGCCGGGTGCTCCCAGTTGAAGTCGGGCTGCTCGGGCGCGAACAGGTGCAGGAACCACTCGCCGTCGGCGGCACGGGTCCAGGCCGGCCCGCCGAAGATGGACTCCCAGTCGTTGGGGGGCAGTTTGCCGTTCTCGCCCTTGCCGGGACGGAAGTGGTAGCGCGCCCGCAGCGGCGAGCCGGGACCCTCGCGCAGCGCCTGCTTGAACCACTCGTGCTGGTCGGAGGAGTGGTTGGGGACCAGGTCGACGATGATCCGCAGACCCAGCCGGTGGGCGTCGCGGATCAGGCCGTCGGCGTCGTGGAGGGTGCCGAACATCGGGTCGATGGCCCGGTAGTCGGCGACGTCGTAACCGGCGTCGGCCTGCGGGGAGGCGTAGAAGGGGCTCAGCCAGACGGCGTCGACGCCGAGGTCGCGCAGGTACGGGAGCCGCCCGCGGACGCCGGGGATGTCGCCCATGCCGTCGCCGTTCCCGTCGGCGAAGCTGCGGGGGTAGACCTGGTAGATGACCGCGTCTCTCCACCAGTCCGTGGTGGCCACGGGCTGGTCGCAGGAGTGGGGGTGACGGGTGGAGTCCGCCAGGTACTGGGTCATGGTGATCCCTTGGAAAAGTGGTTGCTCGTGCGGCGAGGGGGCGAGGCCGGGGCACCCGGCCGGTGGGCCGGGTGCCCCGGGTCGGACGACGGTCAGGACTTGGCCGCGCCGGCGGTGAGGCCGGTGACCAGGTGCCGCTGGACGACGTAGAAGAAGGCCGACGCGGGGACGGCGATGAGCACGGACGTGGCGGCCATCAGGTCCCACTGGTTGTCGTGCTCGCTGATGAAGGTGGTCAGTCCGACGGCGAGGGTGTACTTGTCGTCGCCGAGCATGAAGACCGAGGCGTAGGCGACCTCTCCCCACGCGGTGAGGAAGGTGTAGAAGGCCGCCACCGCCAGGCCAGGACGGGCCAGCGGCAGGACCAGCCGGTAGAAGGTGCCGAACGGGGTGAGGCCGTCGACCCGTCCGGCTTCGTCGATCTCCTGCGGGATGGTGTCGAAGTAGCCCTTGAGCAGCCACGCGCAGTACGGCACGGCGGTGGTGCAGTAGACCAGGATGAGCGCCCAGTACGTGTCCAGCAGGCCCAGGTCGGCCAGGATGTTGTACAGCGGCACCATGAGGATGGCGACCGGGAACATCTGGGTCACCAGGAAGATCCACATCAGCTGCCGGTGGCCGGGGAAGCGCATCCGGGAGACCGCGTAGCCGGAGCTGGCGGCGATGAACACGCCCAGCACGCAGGTGCCGAGGGCGACGATCATGGAGTTCAGGAACCACTGCAGGAAGTTCGTGTCGCCGAGGACCTTGGTGTAGTTCTCGAAGCTGAACTTGCCGGCGATGTCGGCCGGGTGCAGGAAGTCGGTCTTGTCGGGGCCGAAGGAGACCCAGGCGATCCACAGCACGGGGAAGGCCGCGATGAGGCTCGCGGTGATCAGCACGCCGTGGATCAGCACGGACGCGCCCCGGCTGCGCTCGCCGCGGCCGGTGCGCCGGCGCGCGGCCGCCCGGGCGGGGGCGGCGGTCACGCCCTGGTCGGCTCCCGTCGCGGGGAGGTCTGCGGTGGTGCTCATGGGGGTGGCTGCCCTCTCTTGCGTCATGACGATGTCCTTGCCGGGGGCGGCCGTCAGGCGGCCGCGTTCTCGGAGCGGGCGAGCCAGCGCCGGTACACGGAGGCGAAGACGATGAGCATGGACAGGATGATCACGCCGTAGGCGGCGGAACCGGCGTAGTCACGTGGGTCCTGTCCGAAGCCGAGCCGGTAGGCCCAGGTCACCAGGATCTGCGCGTCCTGTCCCGCGCTCGCGCCGAACAGCAGGAAGATGACGACGAACTGGTTGAAGGTCCAGATGATGCCGAGCAGGATCACCGTGCTGCTCACCGAGCGCAGGCCCGGGAGCGTCACGAAGCGGAACCGCTGCCAGGGGGTGGCGCCGTCCATCTCGGCCGCTTCGTACAGCTCGGAGGGGATCGACTGCAGGCCGCCGAGGAGGGAGACCATCATGAAGGGCACGCCGACCCAGGTGTTGACCATGATCGCCGCGGTCTTCTGCCAGAAGGGGTCGCTCAGCCACGCGGGCGTCGGCAGGTGCAGCGAGTGCAGGACCGTGTTCAGGATGCCGCCGTCGTCGGCGAGGATCAGCCGCCACGAGAAGACGGTGACGAAGGTGGGCACGGCCCAGGGCAGGATCAGCACCAGCCGGTAGAAGGTGCGGCCGCGGATCTTGCGGTTCAGCAGCATGGCGAGGCCGAGGCCGAGGCCGTAGTGCAGGGTGACGCAGACGGCCGTCCAGATGATGGTCCAGGTGAAGTGCGGCCAGAACTGGTGGTCCGCCCCGGAGAGGATCTCCGTGTAGTTCTTGAAGCCCACCCAGGAGAAGGAGTCCGGGATGTGGTTGACGCCGATCGTCCGGCCGACGTTCTGGCTGTTGGCGTCGGTCAGCGACAGGTAGATGCCGCGGACCAGGGGGTAGAGCACCAGCAGGCCGATGACGGCGACCACCGGCGCCACCATGGCCCAGGCATACCAGTTGCGGTTGTACGACTGCCGGATGCGGCTGAGCGGACCGCGGCGCGGCGCCTCGCCACGCTTGGTCTTCCGGGTCCCGCCCTGGACGGCGACGGTCATCTTCGGCACCTTTTCGAGAGGTTCGCTAAGGGTGGTACGGCCGCGGCGCACGGCCGGGGGGCATGCGTGCGGACGCGGGCGGGCCGTCCGGTCCGCCCCCCGCTCGGGGGAGGCGGACCGGACGGCTCATGGCTGCCTTACTGGAAGTCCTTGACGAGCTTCTTGTAGGCGTCGGCGGTCGCGTCCAGCCCCTCCTGGGTGCCGGTCTTGCCCTGCAGGACGTTCGTCAGACCGGTGTTGAAGTCGGCGAACAGGGAGCTGTACTCGGGCAGCTCCGGACGCGGGCGGGCGACGTTGGCCAGGATGTCCTGGAACTCGGCGACGCCGGGAGCGGCCTTGACCTCGGCGGTGTAGGCGGAGGTGCGGGTCGGCAGGGTGCCGTTCTTCAGCGCGATCTTGGCCTGGGTCTCACCCGAGGTCATCCAGCCGACGAACTTCTGGGCGGCTTCCTGGTGGGCCTTGTCCGAGCCGGCGTAGACGGCCAGGTTGTGGCCGCCGGTGGGGGCGCCGGCCTTGCCGGTGGAGCCGGCCGGGACGGAGGAGATGCCCAGGTTGGCCTTGTCGGAGAAGGCCGCGCCCTTGTAGATGTTGGTCAGTTCCCAGGGGCCCTGGACGATCATGGCGACCTTGCCGTTGACGAACGCGTCCTGCATGTGGGCGTAGCTGTCGGCGGTCACGTCGAGCTTGTGGACACCCGGGGAGGCGAGCACGGACTTGCTCGCGTCGACGGCCTTGACGGCCTCGGGCGAGTTGATCGTGATCTTCTTCGCCGCGGCGTCGACCATGTCGGTGCCCTCGCCGAAGAGGAAGGGCAGCTCGTAGTAGGAGTCGGCGCGGAGCCAGAAGCCGTCGACCTTGTCCTTGGCCTTGACGGCCTTGGCGACCGCCTTCAGCTCGTCCCAGGTGGCGGGGGCCTTGTCGAAGCCGGCCTTCTTCAGCAGCTCCTTGTTCCACATGAGCGCGAGGGTGTCGGTGACGATCGGGGCACCGTAGGTCTTGCCCTCGTACTGCGCCTGCTTGAGCAGGGACGGGTTGATGTCACCCTGGTCGGCCAGTGCCGGGGTGCCGTCCAGCGGCGCGAGGAACTGGGACTTCGCCCAGGAGGCGGTCCAGCCGACCTCGGCGCGGACGACGTCCGGGGCGCCCTTGCTGCCGGCGGCCGTCTGGAACTTGTTCTGGGCCTGGTCGAACGGCACGTTGACGTACGTGACCTTGATCTTCGGATTCGCCTTCTCGAAGTCCGCGATCAGGGCCTTGTAGGTCGGCGCCTCGTTCGTCGCGTTCGAGGTGTCCCACCAGGTGATGGTGACGGGACCGCCGGCCTTGTCACTGCCGCCGTCGTCGCCGCCGCAAGCCGTCGCCGCAAGCCCGAGCGCCGCAACCAGCGCGGTGGCCGCTATGCCACGCCGCATGTGATCTCCTCCAGGATGAAAGCCCGTGATGGTGCGGGACGCGTCGCCGCGTCCCCCCTGCCGACTGCGCCTTTGCGGCCGCCGGGCTGTCGAGGAACGTAACAGGGATGAAAGCCCGACGAAAGACCTTGCTGCAAAGACTTGCAAGATCTTCCGATCGTTACATCTGCGTGTCCTCACAGTTGCAGACGGGAGACGTGACGTGGGACGCTCGCGCTCCTGGAAGCCGTTACGCGATCTTCCGCAAATTCTTGAAAGGCATTGCCGATCACGCGGCGGATCGGAATCATCGGCAGGGAACGGCGCCGACTCCCGAGGGACCGACATGACCCAAGAGCTCGCCCCCGTCATCCACGACGCGACCGACGAGACCCCGGCCGCCCCCGAAGGGGGCACACCCGGCTGGTGGCGCAGCGCCGTCATCTACCAGGTGTACGTACGCTCCTTCGCCGACGGCGACGGCGACGGCGTCGGCGACCTGCCCGGCATCCGGGCCCGGCTGCCGTACCTGGCGGAACTGGGCGCCGACGCGGTCTGGCTGACCCCCTTCTACGCCTCGCCCCAGGCGGACGGCGGCTACGACGTCGCCGACTACCGCAGCGTCGACCCCCTCTTCGGCTCCCTCGCGGACGCCGACGCGCTCATCCGCACCGCCCACGGGCTGGGCCTGCGGGTGATCGTCGACATCGTCCCGAACCACACCTCCGACCGGCACGCGTGGTTCCGGGCGGCGCTCACGGACCGGCGCGGGGGGCCGGACCGTGAGCGCTACCACTTCCGCCCCGGCAAGGGCGAGCACGGCGAACTGCCGCCCAACGACTGGGAGTCGGTCTTCGGCGGCCCCGCGTGGACCCGGGTCGCGGACGGCGACTGGTACCTCCACCTCTTCGCGCCCGAGCAACCCGACCTCAACTGGGACCACCCCGAGGTCCGCGAGGAGTTCGACGCCGTCCTCCGCTTCTGGCTGGACCTGGGTGTGGACGGCTTCCGCATCGACGTCGCCCACGGCATGGTCAAGGCGCCCGGCCTGCCCGACATCGGCCACAAGGAGCAGGTCAAGATGATCGGCTCCCAGCTGCTCCCCTTCTTCGACCAGGACGGGGTGCACGAGATCCACCGCGCCTGGCGCCGGCTGCTCGACTCCTACTCCCCCGGCCCCGGGCCGCAGGAACTGCCGTCCGAGCGCATCGGCGTCGCCGAGGCCTGGGCGCCCGACGCCGGGCGCATGGCGCTGTACGTCCGCCCCGACGAGCTGCACCAGGCCTTCAACTTCCACTTCCTGCAGTGCCCGTGGGAGGCCGGGGCGATGCGCGCGGTGATCGAGGAGTCCCTCGCCGCCACCGTCTCCGTGGGCGCCCCCACCACCTGGGTGCTCTCCAACCACGACGTGGTCCGGCACGTCACCCGCTACGGGGGCGGTACGGCCGGGCTGCGCCGGGCCCGCGCCGCGGCCCTGCTGATGCTCGCGCTGCCCGGTTCCGTATACGTCTACCAGGGCGAGGAACTGGGTCTGCCCGAGGTCACCGACCTGCCGGACGAGGTCCGCCAGGACCCCTCCTTCTTCCGGGACAACGGCCAGGACGGGCTGCGCGACGGCTGCCGGGTGCCCATCCCGTGGACCGCCGACGGCCCCAGCCACGGCTTCGGCCCGGCCGGCAGCTGGCTGCCGCAGCCCGCGGGCTGGGGCGGACTGAGCGTCCAGGCGCAGACCGGCGACCCCGACTCCACCCTGGAGCTGTACCGCTCGGCCCTGCGGCTGCGCCGTGAACTGCCCGGCCTCGGCGACGGGCCGATGCGCTGGCTGGACGCTCCCGAGGGGGTGCTGGCCTTCTCCCGTCCCGGCCTGGTGTGCACCGTCAACGTCAATCCGGCGCCGGTCCAACTCGCCGTGCCGGGTCGGCCGGTGCTCTCCAACGAGCCCGTGGCGTTCACCGGCGGATCCGTCCGTCTTCCGGCTGATTCGTGCATCTGGTGGGCGATCTGAGATGCGACCGGTACAGTCCAATCCTGTGACCGCAAGGCTTGCCGACATCGCAGCCCAGGCGGGGGTGAGCGAAGCGACCGTCAGCCGTGTCCTCAACGGCAAGCCCGGGGTCTCCGCCGCCACTCGCCAATCCGTGCTGGCCGCCCTCGACCTGCTGGGGTACGAACGGCCGGTGCGGCTGCGGCAGCGCAGCGCGGGCCTCGTCGGGCTCATCACCCCGGAGCTGGAGAACCCGATCTTCCCGGCCTTCGCGCAGGTCATCGGGCAGGCCCTGACCCGGCAGGGGTACACCCCGGTGCTGGCCACCCAGACCCCGGGCGGCTCGACCGAGGACGAACTCGTCGAGATGCTCGTCGAGCGCGGTGTCGCCGGGATCATCTTCGTCTCCGGACTGCACGCCGACTCCACCGCCGACGTGGAGCGCTATGACCGGCTGCACGGCCAGGGCGTGCCGTTCGTCCTGATCAACGGCTTCTCCGGCAAGATCAAGGCGCCGTTCGTCTCACCCGACGACCGCGGTGCCATGCGTCTGGCCGTCACCCATCTGGCGGCGCTCGGCCACGAGCGGATCGGCCTCGCGGTCGGTCCCAAGCGGTTCGTCCCCGTGCAACGCAAGATAGAGGGCTTCCTGCGCAGCATGGAAGAGGTGCTCGGCATAGCCGCCGACGAGGCGGCCGGGCGCATCCAGCACTCGCTGTTCACCCTCGAGGGTGGTCAAGCGGCCGCCTCGGGCCTGATCGAGTCCGGCTGCACGGCCGTGGTGTGCGCCTCCGACATGATGGCGCTCGGCGCCGTCCGCGCCGCCCGGCAGCAGGGGCTGTCCGTCCCCGGGGACGTCTCCGTCGTCGGCTTCGACGACTCCCCGCTCATCGCCTTCACCGATCCGCCGCTCACCACCATCCGGCAGCCGGTCACGGCCATGGGTCAGGCCGCGGTGCGCGCGCTGCTGGAGGAGGTCGGAGGTACCCCGGCACCGCACAGCGAGTTCGTCTTCCTGCCCGAACTGGTCGTCCGCGGTTCGACGGCATCAGGTCCCAAGGCCCGGGCAGCCGTACCCGTACAGCAGTCGGCCGGGAGGCGTACGCGCGATGCACGGAATCCCACCGGGGGTTGATCGGACGGCACCGGACCGCATGGCAGACTATCGCCCCATGGGGGAATCGACCGCGAAGACCATGGCCCACCGCAGTGACGCCGCACCACCGCGCTCCATCGATTCCCGTGACGCCGATGGAGCGACGACGGGCAACAGGCTGCTGGCGCCACGCCGGCCCCGGCTGTGGTTCGAGATCCTGCTGATCGCAGTCAGCTACTGGATCTACTCACTGGTGCGCAACGCCGTGCCCGAGCAGCAGGACGACGCCATGCGGAACGCGGGCCACGTCTGGGGCCTGGAACGGTCCCTCGGGCTCGCCTTCGAGCACGCGGTCAATCATGCCGTGAACTCCGTAACGTGGCTCATCGTCGCGATGAACTATTACTACGCGACGCTCCACTTCATCGTCACCCTCACCGTGCTCGTCTGGCTGTTCCGCCGGCACCCCGGGCGCTACGCGCCGACCCGGCTGGTCCTCTTCGTGACGACCGGCATCGCGCTGCTCGGCTACTACTTCTTCCCCCTGGCGCCGCCCCGGCTGATGGAGGGCGGCGGCTTCATCGACACCGTGAAGATCCACCACACCTGGGGGTCGATGGCGTCGGGCGACCTGGCGCACGTCTCCAACCAGTACGCGGCCATGCCGTCGATGCACATCGGCTGGTCGCTGTGGTGCGGCATCACCGTCGCCATGCTCGCGCGGCGGGCCTGGGTGCGGGTGCTGGGCGTGCTCTACCCGGTGGTCACGCTGCTCGTCATCGTCTCCACCGCCAACCACTTCTGGCTCGACGCCGCCGGCGGCACCCTCTGCCTCGGCGTCGGCTTCGCCGCCTCCTGGGCGGTCTACGGCGGCCTCGCCTACCGGTTGCCGCGCCAGGTGCGCGTCGCCACGGCGTAGGCGGGCGGCGGGCGCGGACTACGTGGCGTAGAAGAGGCGCTCGACCACCGCGCGGGCCCGGCGCGTGGCCCGGCGGTACTCCTCGACCATGTCGCCCACGTGGCCCGGCTCGTAGCCGAGGTACCGCCCCACCGCGGCGAGTTCCTTGCCGTCGCCGGGGAAGGTGTCGCCGGCACGGGCCCGGACGAGCATGACGGCGTTGCGCATCCGGCTCGCCAGGATCCAGGCGGCGTCCAGGACTTCCGCGTCCTCGGCGGGGACCAGCCCCACCGCCGCGGCCGCGGCCAGCGCCGGCCGGGTACGGGTGGTCCGCAGGCCGGGGAACTGCGCGCCGTGCTGGAGCTGCAGCAGCTGCACGGTCCACTCGACGTCGCTGAGCCCGCCCCGCCCCAGCTTGGCGTGGGTCGTCGGATCGGCGCCGCGCGGCAGCCGCTCGGACTCCATTCGGGCCTTGAGCCGGCGGATCTCGCGGACCGCCTCCTCCGGCAGCCCGTCGGCCGGGTAGCGCAGCGGGTCGACGAGGCCGATGAAGCGGGCGCCCAGGTCCTCGTCGCCCGCGACCGGTTCGGCGCGGAGCAGGGCGTGGCTCTCCCAGACCAGCGACCAGCGCCGGTAGTAGGCGGCGTACGAGCCGAGCGTGCGCACCAGCGGTCCGCTCTTGCCCTCGGGGCGCAGGTCGGCGTCGATGAGCAGCGGCGGGTCGGTGGTGGGGATCTGCAGCAGCCTGCGCAGCTCGTTGGCGACCTTGAGCGCGGCCTTGGCGGCCCGGTGCTCGTCGGTGCCCTCGTACGGCTCGTGGACGAACAGGACGTCGGCGTCGGAGCCGTAGCCCAGTTCGCGGCCGCCGAAGCGGCCCATGCCGATGACGGCGAACCGGGTCGGCAGGGGCTCCCCCTCGGCCGCCTCGACGGCGTTGACCGCGGCCTGCAGGGCTCCGGTGACGGCGGCGGCGTTGAGGTCGGTGAGGGCGGTGCCGATGGCGTCGGGGTCGTCGCGGTGGACCCCGACGAGGTCCGCGGCCGCGGTGCGGAACAGCTCGCGGCGGCGGACCCCACGCACCGCGGCGACGGCCTGCTCGGCGGAGTCCGCGCGGTGGACCGCGGCCAGCACCTCCTGGTCCAGCGCAGCACGCGTGCGGGGCTGGAGCCCCTCGTCGTCGGCGAGCAGGGCGACCGCCTCGGGCGCCCGCATGAGCAGGTCGGGGGCGAGCCGCCCGGAGGAGAGCACCCGCGCGAGGTTGACGGCGGCGGCGCCCTCGTCCCGCAGCAGCCGCAGGTACCAGGGGGTGCGGCCCAGGGCGTCGCTGACCTTGCGGAAATTGAGCAGGCCCGCGTCGGGGTCCGCGGAGTCGGCGAACCAGCCGAGCAGCACCGGCAGCAGGGTCCGCTGGATGGCGGCCTTGCGGCTGACCCCCGAGGCCAGCGCCTCCAGGTGGCGCAGTGCCGCGGTGGGGTCGGCGTAGCCGAGCGCCTCCAGGCGCTGCTTGGCCGCGTCCGGGGTCAGGCCCACCTCGCCGGGGGCGAGCTGGGCGACCGCGTCGAGCAGCGGCCGGTAGAAGAGCTTCTCGTGGAGGCGGCGCACCTCCCGCGCGTGCCGCCGCCACTCCCGCTGCAGCTCCACCACCGGGTCCGCCCGGAAGCCCAGCGAGCGGCCGAGCCGCCGCAGGTCCGCCACGTCCTCGGGCACCAGGTGGGTGCGGCGCAGCTTGTGGAGCTGGATGCGGTGCTCCATCGTCCGCAGGAAGCGGTACGAGGTGTCGAGCGCCGCCGCGTCCGCCCGCCCCACGTAACCGCCGGCGGCGAGCTGGGACAGCGCGGTCAGGGTGGTGCCGCTGCGCAGCGACGGGTCGGTGCGGCCGTGCACGAGCTGGAGCAGCTGCACCGCGAACTCCACGTCCCGCAGGCCGCCGGGGCCCAGCTTCAGCTCCCGGTCGAGGTGCGCGACGGGGATGTTCTCCACGACCCGGCGCCGCATCTCCTGCACGTCCTGGACGAAGTGCTCGCGTTCGGCGGCCTGCCACACCATGGGCGACAGCGCCTCGACGTACTCCTGCCCGAGCGCCGGGTCGCCGGCCACCGGGCGGGCCTTGAGCAGCGCCTGGAACTCCCACGTCTTGGCCCAGCGCTTGTAGTAGGCCAGATGGCTGGAGAGGGTGCGCACCAGCGGGCCGCGCCGGCCCTCGGGCCGCAGGTTGGCGTCGACCTGCCAGATGCTGCCCTCGACGGTGGTGTCGGAGCAGATCCGCATCATGCGCGAGGCCAGCCGCGTGGCGGCCTGCAGCGCCTTGGCCTCCTCGGCGTCGGGGCGGGCCTCGGCCACGAAGATGACGTCGACGTCGGAGATGTAGTTGAGCTCGTGGCCGCCGCACTTGCCCATGCCGATCACCGCCAGCCGGCACAGCGCGGCGTCATCCGGCGCCTCGGCCTCGGCCATGGCCAGGGCCGCGCGCAGCGTCGCGGTGGCGAGGTCGGCGAGCTCCGCGGCCGTCTGCACCAGGTCGCTGGTGCCGCACACGTCGCGGGCGGCGATGCCCAGCATGCAGCGCCGGTAGGCGACGCGCAGCGACTCGGGGTCGTCGGCCCCGGCCAGCCCCCGTTCGAACTCCGTGGTCCCCGGGTGCAGGTCGGCGTGCTCGTAGGTGACCAGGGCGTGCCAGTCGCGCGGATGCCGGGTGAGGTGGTCGGCCAGGGCCACGGAGGCGCCCAGCACCCCGAGCAGCCGGTCGCGCAGCGGCTTGGCCGTGGTGAGCGTGTCGAGGAGGGTGCGCCGCTCCCCGGGATCGAGGGCCTCGAGGACCCGTACGAGGGAGGCGAGCGCCTGGTCGGGGTCGGCGGTGGCGCCCAGCGCGTCGAGCAGGACCGGGTCGCTGCGGACCGGGGCGAGCTGCTCCCCGCCCAGCAGCGCCTCGGCGGCCACGGCGTCACTGAAGCCGTGCCGCAGCAGCCGCCCGAACCTGGTGTCCCGTCGCCCTTCCAGCACGCCGCCTGCCTTTCCCGGTGCTCCCGGCTGGCCCGATCCGCCCTAGAGAGAGTATCCGCCCTGCCCCGGCCCTGTTACCTGGCGGTATGCCCGGTTTGGGGTGATCGTCCGGCGGTGTGAGCGCGGTCTGGTCCTTCTGGTATAAAGCGCTTGCTGTTTCAGAGGTTTAAGAAATCAACCAACGGTACCCACGGCTACCCATGAGTGGGACGGGGCGGGGAAGAGAACATGCGGCGAATACGTCTGCGCGGGCGTGCGTGGCTCGCGGTGGGGGCGGTCGTGCTCGGAGGGGCCGGTGTCATCACCGCCGCGTCCGTGGCCAGCGGTCCGGAGGGGACCGCCCCGTCGGCCGACGCGAAGGGGCCGGTGCCCAGTGCGGTCCAGTCCGTCGACCTCAAGGGCAAGGGCGGGGAGCGCGCCCTGCCGCGGCGCGACACCGACACCTTCGGCCTGCTCGGGGTGACGTGGGACGACCCGCGCACGGAGCTGGACGGCACGGTGCAGGTGCGCACCCGTTCCGTGAAGACCGGCCGGTGGTCCGACTGGCACGCGGTCGACCCGCACTACGACGACGCTCCCGACCCGAAGACCGAGGGCGCCACCCGGGGCGGTTCGGCCCCGCTGTACGTGGGCCTGTCCAACGGCGTCGAGCTCAAGGTCGTGTCGGCGAACGGTGCCTCGGGCACCCTCCCGAAGGGCCTCCAGCTCGAGCTGGTCGGCGACGCCAAGAAGAGCGGCACCGACGTCGCCATGGCGCCCGCCGCCTTCGCGGCGGACGCCGAGGAGACCACGACCCCGTCGGCCGACCCCTCGGCGACCGACACCCCGCCCGGCTCGGCCACGCCGGATCCCGGAGCCTCCTCCCCGAGCCAGACGGCGGAGCCGTCGACCTCGGCACCGGTGAGCACCCCGCCGGCCAGCTCCTCGGCGTCGACGAGCGCCTCGCCGAGCAAGTCCGCGACCACCTCCACCTCGCCGTCGCCGAGTTCGACCCGGCCGGCCGCTCCCGCGTCCACCGTCGCCAAGCCGGCCGTCGTGAGCCGGGCCGGCTGGGGCGCCGACGAGTCCAAGCGCGAGGCCGGGGACCCGCCCTACGCGGACAAGGTGAACGTGGTCTTCGTCCACCACACCGATACCGCCGCCGACTACGACTGCACCGAATCGGCCACGATCGTCCGGTGGATCTACGCCTACCACCTGTCGCAGGACTGGCGTGACATCGGCTACAACGCCCTGGTCGACAAGTGCGGCACCATCTTCGAGGGCCGCTACGGCGGCATGGACCTGCCGGTCATCGGCGCGCAGACCTACGGCTTCAACACGCGCAGCTGGGGTATCGCCGCGATCGGCACCTTCCAGGTCATCAAGGGTGTCCCGGCCACGCCGATCTCCTCCAAGATGCTCGGCTCGATCGCGGCGCTGTCCGCGTGGAAGCTCGGCCAGTACGGGATCAACCCCAACCCCGGCAGCAAGACGCAGACCCTGGTCGAGGGCGCGAAGGACAGCCCGCCGTGGGTCCTCAACAAGTCGTACACGTTCAACCCGATCTCCGGGCACCGCGACGGCTTCGCCACCGCCTGCCCCGGCCAGAACCTGTACGACAAGCTCGCCACCATCCGCTCCTACGCGGCCGGCGTCGCCGCGCCGACGCTGAACGGCGTCAGCGGCGCCACGCTCTCCGGCTCCTCGTACTACACCAAGGGCACGGCGACGGTGGCCTGGAAGGAGAGCACGCCGACAGCCGTCCTGAAGCGGTTCGAGGTGCTCGTGGACGGCAAGGTCGCGGCCACCGCCAAGGCCACCGCCACCTCCGCGCCGATCACGGTCGCCGCAGGCAAGCACACCGTGACCGTGCGGGCGGTGCACATGAGCAACAAGACGGCAACGTCGGCGAGTTCGTACACCGTGGTCGGCGACACGACCAAGCCGACGTTCACCACCGCCCCCTCGGTGAAGATCCGCAACGCCACGGTGTCCAGCACCTCCGTGCCGGTCTCCGTGAGCTGGAAGGCCGCCGACAACGGCGCGCTCAAGAGCGTCGCGGCGACCGCCCCGACCACGGCCACCTTCGGCCCGACCACCACCTCGTGGAGCACCACGGGCAAGGCGAACACCGCGGTCACGTACGGCCTGAAGGCCACCGACGCGGCCGGGAACTACACCACCGCCTCGGTGAGCCGCACGGCGGCGATCCTGCAGGAGACCTCGGCGACGAAGGCCGGGACGTGGTCGGCGAAGAGCAGCACCAGCTACCTCGGCGGCAAGTCGCTCACCTCGTCCTCCAAGAACGCCAGCCTGACCTGGACGTTCACCGGCCGCTCGGTCGGCTGGGTGGTCTCCCGCGCCTCGACCTCCGGCCAGGCGTACGTCTACGTCGACGGGGTCAAGGCGGCCACGGTGGACCTGAAGTCCTCCACCACCGCCTACCGGCAGACGATCTGGTCCAAGACCTGGAGCACCAGCGCCAAGCACACGCTGAAGGTCGTCGTCGTCGGCACCTCCGGGCGTCCGGCGATCACCACGGACGGCATCACGTACGTCAAGTGACGTCCTGACAGCAAGGGCCCGGGGAACGCGAGTTGCGTTCCCCGGGCCCTTTTACCTGCGCTTGACCTCAAGATCCAGAACGTACGCACCGTTCCCCGGACCTTCACTTCCGCGGCGCTTCGGACGTCCACGGCCCCCTCCTAACCTGGCGCGGCGCCACTCCCCGTCCCCCCCTTCACGGAGGTCCGCCGTGTCCGGCTGGTCCCTGCCCCGTCCCCGTCGCACCGTCACCGCCCTCGCTTCCACCCTCGGCGTCGCCGCCGCCTCCCTCGGCCTGTGGGCCGGACTCGGCGGCGCCGAGACCGCCCACGCGGCCGGCAGCGTGCCGAACCCCGACCACGTGGTCGTGGTGATGCTCGAGAACCACGCCTACAGCCAGGTCATCGGCAGCTCCAGCGCCCCGTACCTCAACAACACGCTCAAGGCCGGCGGCGCCAGCCTGACGCAGTCGTACGGCGTCACGCACCCGAGCCAGCCCAACTACCTGCAGATCTTCTCGGGCGGCAACCAGGGCGTCACCGACGACGGCTGCTACACCCCCGGCTTCAGCTCGGCCGCCAACCTCGCCTCGGAGCTGATCGCCGCGGGCAAGAGCTGGGCCAGCTACAACGAGACGCTGCCGAGCCAGGGTTCCACCACCTGCAGCAGCGGCGACTACGCGCGCAAGCACAACCCGTGGTTCGCCTTCAAGAACGTCCCGACGTCCACGGCGAAGACCTTCGCGCAGTTCCCGACGGACTTCACCACCCTGCCCAAGGTCTCCTTCGTCACGCCGAACCTGTGCAGCGACATGCACGACTGCTCGGTGTCCACCGGTGACACCTGGCTGAAGAACAAGCTGGGTGCCTACGCGACCTGGGCGAAGACCCACAACAGCCTGCTCGTCGTCACCTTCGACGAGGACAACCGGCTGAGCGGCAACCGCATCCCGACCGTGCTGTACGGCCAGCCGGTCAAGGTCGGTTCGTCGTCCGCCACGACGTACAACCACTACAACGTGCTCCGCACGCTGGAGGACCTGGCGGGCCTCACCACGCACGCGGGCAACGCCGCCTCCGCCTCGGACATCACCGGCATCTGGGCGAGCTGAGGCCGGTGTACGTCGCGGACAGCCGCGGCGGAGCCGGCACCGGGGTGGGGGGCGGGGGGGGGGGCGGGCCCCCCGGCCCCCCCCGCGCCCCCCCCCCCCCCCTGCCGGGGGCAGCAGAACTCAGACACCCGCTCCCTTGGCGC
>NZ_JBHWGA010000001.1:110087-187349 GCF_042733315.1 Streptomyces sp. NPDC059718 | reverse complement strand
TCACCTTATTATCTTTTTTTTTTTTGTGTTGGGGTTTTTTTTTTTTTTTATCCCCGCGGGGGCGGGGGGGGGCGGGGGGGGGGGGCGGGCCCCGCCCCCCCCCCCCCACCCCGGGCCACCGCCGTCGCCCCCACCGTCCTCGTCCTGGGCACCGTCAGCCTCATCACCGACGTCTCGTCGGAGATGGTCACCGCCGTGCTCCCCCTCTACCTGGTCGCCGGACTCGGGCTCTCCCCGCTCGGCTTCGGCCTGCTCGACGGCGTCTACAACGGCTTCAGCGCCCTCGTGCGGCTGGCCGGCGGCCACCTCGCCGACCGGGGCGGCGGCCGGCACAAGGCCGTCGCGGCCGTCGGCTACGGCCTGTCGGCGCTGTGCAAGCCCGCGCTGCTCCTGGTCCACAGCCTGCCCCTGATCGGTGCCGTCCTCGCGGTCGACCGCACCGGCAAGGGGCTGCGCACCGCACCGCGGGACGCGCTGATCTCGCTGACCTCCGCGCCGGAGACGCGCGGGCGGGCCTTCGGCGTGCACCGCGCCATGGACACCGCCGGGGCGCTGCTGGGACCGCTGGTGGCGTTCCTCATCCTGCGGCAGGCCGCCGAAGGGTACGACGCCGTCTTCACGGTGAGCTTCTGCGTGGCCGCCGTGGGGGTGCTGGTGCTGCTGCTCTTCGTGCCGGGCCGCCTCCGCGGCGGAGCACCGGTCACCACGGCCGCCCCCGCGCCCGCCGACGCGCCCGCGCCCTCGCTGCGGGCGTCCGTGGCGCTGCTGCGCCGCCGGGACGTGCGGCGGCTGACGGTCTGCGCGACGCTGCTGGGCCTGTCGACGGTGAGCGACTCCTTCGTCTACCTGCTGCTCCAGCACCGGCTCGGGGTCCCCGACCGCTGGTTCGCGCTGCTCCCCCTGGGCACCGCGGCGGCCTTCCTGCTGCTCGCGATGCCGCTGGGGCGGCTGGCCGACCGTGTGGGGCGCTGGCGGATGTTCCTGGCGGGACACCTCGCGCTGCTCGCCGCGTACGGGCTGATGCTCGCGCACGGCCCCGCGTACGCCGTCCTGCTGCTGCACGGCGCCTTCTACGCCGCCACGGACGGCGTGCTGATGGCCGCCGCCTCAACCGCCGTCCCCGACGAGCTGCGCGGTGCCGGGCTCGCCCTCGTCCAGACCGGGCAGGCCATGGCCCGCTTCGTCGCCTCCCTGGCCTTCGGCGCGGCCTGGACCGCAGGGGGCGACCGCACGGCGCTCACCGCCGCCGCGCTGGCGCTGACGGCGTGCGCGGTCTGCGCCGTGTACCTGCGCCCGGCGCCGAGCACGTGACCCCCGAGGAAAGGCCCCCCATGAACACCCGCAGCCGTCTGTTCGTGCTGCTCGCCGCCGTGGCGGCGCTGGCCGCCGTCGCCGCCGTGTCCGTGCTGCGCGCCGCGGACCGGGCGGCGGAGAAGGACCGCCCGCAGGCGGGCGGCCCAGCGGTCACGGCGGGGGCGGTGACGCTGGCGCCGGACGCGCCCCGCATGGTGTTCCGCAACATGGCGTGGGGCCCGCACCGGGACGAGCTCGCCACGGTCCCGGCCGGCCGCCCCGGGGCCGCGCGCACCGCCTCGGACGTGAAGTGCCTGCGCTTCTACGCGGCGGCGGGCACCGGCATCTGCCTGCAGTCCGTCAAGGGCGCCGTCCAGGACAGCTACCGCGCCGTCGTGCTCGACGCCCGGCTGCACGAACTGCGCCGCTTCCCCCTCGCGGGCATCCCGACCCGGGCCCGGGTCTCGCCCAGCGGGCGCATGGTCGCCTGGACGGTGTTCGTCGGGGGCGACTCCTACGCGGGCACGAACTTCTCCACCCGCACCTCCGTCCTGGACACCCGTACCTGGACCCTCGTGGCGAACCTCGAGGACTTCCGGATCACCAGGGAGGGCCGGCCGTACCACGCCGCCGACGTCAACTTCTGGGGCGTGACCTTCTCCGACGACACCCACTTCTACGCCACCTTGGGCACCGGCGGCCGCACCTACCTCGTCCGCGGCGACGTCGCGGCCCGCTCCGTCCGCACGCTGCGCAGCAACGTCGAGTGCCCCTCGCTCTCGCCCGACGGCACCCGGCTGGTGTTCAAGAAGCGCGTCGAGGGCCTGTCCCCCGACGCGCCCTGGCGGCTGTACGTCCTGGACCTGGCCACCTTGCGCGAGACCCCGCTCGCGGAGCGGCGGAGCGTCGACGACCAGGTCGTCTGGCGGGACGACCACACGGTCGTCTACGCCCTCGCCGGGGACTTCGGCGCGGACCTGTGGACGGTGCCCGCCGACGGCACCGGCACGGCCCGCCGCATGATGACGGCGGCGCTGGCCCCCGCGTACCTCGGCTAGGCCGCGCCGGGGCCCCTCGCCCGCTCAGGTCGCCAGCGACACGTCGGTCGCCTTGACCAGCGCGACGACCGCGGCGCCCTCGGCGACGCCCAGCTCGTCGAGGGCCTCCCGGGTGATCACGGCGGTCAGCTCGCGGCCGCCCGCGAAGCCGATCCGGACGGTCGCCATGGCCTCGCCCGGCGTCACGGAGGTGACGGTCCCGGGGACCTGGTTGCGGATGCTGAGGCCCTGCACCGGGGCCGTGGCGAGGGAGACCTCCGTCGCCTTGATCAGCACGGTCACCCCGCCGCCCGGGATGATGCCGAGCTCCCGCACGGCCTCGGCGGTCACGGCCGCCGTGAAGTCCGGTCCCCCGCCGTCGAGGCGCACCGTGACCACGGCCATCACCTCGCCCGGGACCACGGAGGCGACCTTGCCGTCGATCTGGTTGCGAATGCTCAGTGCCATGAGCGGCACCGTAAGCCCGCCCCCGGCGCGCCGCGCGGAACGACCCGCCGCCCGCCCCGGGCCCGGGCGGCGGTCCGGTCCCGCCGGCGGCGGCTCAGGCGGTGACCAGGTCCGCCCAGCGGGTGAATCCGGCGCAGTCGGCACGGATGCCGTGCCGTGTGGAGAGGGCGTTGACGATGCCGAGGCCCCGGCCGTGCTCGTCCGGGTCCGTGGATCCCCCCGGCATGCATGGTCGGGCCGACGGGCCCGAGTCGGTCACCTCGATGTGCAGGGCGCTGCGCCCCTCGACCTCGGTCCAGCAGATGCGCAGGGACGCGGGGCCGTCGGCGTGCACGATCGCGTTCGTGGTCAGCTCCGATATCACCAGCAGCGCGTCCTCGGCCACCTCCGCGCGCAGCTCCCACTCCGCCAGCACGCCCCGTACCCTCCGGCGCACGACGGACAGGGCGCCGGGGATGTGCGACAGCGCGCAGACGTGCACGTCCTCGCGCTGCGGCATCGTCTCGGGCTGTGCCGCCATGGTGTCCTCCTCCCGGGGAGTCCTGCCGGGTGGACTCCCGGACCTGCACGAAAGCTTCCGAGACAGGACATCCCGGGTCAATGAATCGGGGTCGTCATTATCGAACGCTGCCTTCAGAGGCCGAACGACCTGCGGAAACGCGCTGATGCCCATCGTGGTCGCCGGGGATAGCATCGACATATGGCCGGCCCGCTCCAGTCCATCGAACGGGCGGCGGCGATCCTCAGGCTCCTGGCCGGCGGTCCCCGCCGGCTCGGGCTGGGCGAAGTGGCCGGCTCGCTCGGGCTGGCGAAGGGCACCGCCCACGGCATCCTGCGCACCCTCCAGCACGTGGACTTCGTCGAGCAGGACCCGGCGACCGGGAAGTACCAGCTCGGGGCGGCCCTGCTGCACCTGGGCACCAGCTACCTGGACGTCAACGAACTGCGGTCCCGGTCGATCAACTGGGCCGACGCGCTGGCCGCCCGCAGCGGCGAGGCGGTACGCCTCGGCACCCCGCTGGAGGGCCAGGTGCTCGTCGTCCACCACGTCTTCCGGCCCGACGACAGCCTGCAGACGCTCGACGTCGGAGCCCTGCTGCCGCTGCACGCCTCCTCGCTCGGCAAGATCCTGCTGGCGTACGGGGCGGCACCGCTGGAGCCGCTGCTGAAGGAGGAACTGGAGGCGTACACCCGGCACACGCTCGTGGTCCCGGAGGACCTGACCCGGGCCCTCGCCGAGGTCCGCGAGCAGGGCTGGGCGCCGGAGGTGCAGGAGATGTCGATGGGCGAGGCCGGGGTCTCGGCGCCGATCCGCGGGTCGGGCGGCCTCGTCGTGGGCGCGATCGGCCTGTCCGGCCCGGTCGAGCGGATCTGCGACAGCAAGGGCCGCCCGCTGGCGTCCCTGGTCACGCTGCTCCGCGAGGCCGCGCGGGCGATCTCCAGAGACCTGGGTGCCGCCCGCTGGTGAGGCCCGCCCGAGCACCGGACACCCCGAGCACAGCGAACGCGTCGGAAAGCATCGGAAAGCAGGCCCCGATCATGGTTGAACGGTATGTGATGTCCATCGACCAGGGCACCACCTCCACCCGATGCATCCTGTTCGACCACCGCGGGCGCCTGGTGTCGGTGGCCCAGCGCGAACACCAGCAGCACTTCCCCAGGCCCGGCTGGGTCGAGCACGACGCCCTGGAGATCTGGCGCAACCTCGAGCGCATCGTGCCGCAGGCGCTGTCCTCCGCCGAGATCGCGGCGGAGGAGGTCGCCGCGATCGGCATCGCCAACCAGCGGGAGACGACCGTGCTGTGGGACCGGAGCACGGGCGTGCCGCTGGGCCGGGCGATCGTCTGGCAGGACACCCGCACCGCGCCGCTCGTCGAGCGGCTGCGCAAGGACCCCGGCGACGACTTCTTCCTGGAGCGCTGCTGCCTGCCGCCCTCCACCTACTTCTCCGCGCCGCGGATCCGCTGGCTCTTCGACGAGGTGCCCGGGCTGGAGCAGCGCGCCCGCGACGGCGAGGTGCTCTTCGGGACGATGGAGACCTGGCTGATCTGGAACCTGACGGGCGGGGTCGACGGCGGTCTGCACATCACCGACGCCACCAATGCCAGCCGCACCATGCTGATGAACATCCGCTCGCTGACCTGGGACCAGGACCTGCTGGACTTCTTCGGCGTCCCCCGCGCGATGCTCCCGGAGATCCACGCCTCCGCCGAGAACTACGGCGCGGCCCGGACGGTCCTGCCCGGGGTCCGCATCACCGCCGCCCTCGGCGACCAGCAGGCGGCGCTGTTCGGCCAGACCTGCTTCTCCCCCGGCGAGGCGAAGTGCACCTACGGGACCGGCAGTTTCCTGCTGCTCAACACCGGGACCACGATGATCAGGTCGCGGCACGGGCTGCTCTCCACGGTCGCGTACAAGATCGACGACCAGCCGACGGTCTACGCCCTGGAGGGCTCGATCGCCGTCACCGGCTCGCTGGTGCAGTGGTTCCGCGACCGCCTCGGGCTGATCAGCAGCGCACCGGAGATCGAGACCCTCGCCCTCACCGTCGAGGACAACGGCGGCTGCTACATCGTGCCCGCCTTCTCCGGTCTCTTCGCCCCGCACTGGCGTAGCGACGCCCGGGGCGTCATCGTCGGCCTCACCTCGTACATCACCAAGGGGCACCTCGCCCGGGCCGTCCTGGAGGCCACCGGCTGGCAGACCCGCGAGGTGGTCGACGCCATGAACGCCGACTCCTCACTCGGGCTGAAGGAGCTCAAGGTCGACGGCGGCATGACCGCGGACAACCTGCTCATGCAGTTCATCGCCGACGTCCTCGACGTCCCCGTGGTCCGTCCCATGGTCGCCGAGACCGTGTCCCTGGGCGCCGCCTACGCCGCCGGCCTCGCCTCCGGCTACTGGCCGGACCTGAAGGTGCTGCGGAACAACTGGCACCGCGCCGGGCAGTGGCTGCCCGACATGGACCCGGAGCGCCGCGACGCCGAGTACGAGAACTGGCAGCGCGCCGTCGAGCGCTCCATCGGCTGGATCAGACAGCCCCCGTGACCGGTGGCGTGACCAGCCGCACCGCCCGGCCGGTCACCCGTACGCGCGGGTCCCGCGGGTCGACGCCCACGAGCAGCTCGCTCGGGCGGCCCATGTCCTCGCCCTGCCGCACGACCACCCGGGCCGCCTCCGGCACCAGGCCGAGCTCGCGCAGGTAACCGCCGAACGCCGCCGCGGCCGCGCCGGTCGCGGGGTCCTCGACGACCCCGCCCACCGGGAAGGGGTCGCGGGCGTGGAAGCGGTCCGCGGCCTCCCGCCACACCAGGTGCACCGTGGTCCACCCGTGGCGGCGCATCACGCCGGCCAGCGCGTCGAAGTCGTACGCCAGGTCCGCCAGCCGGGCCCGCTCCGCGGCGGCCAGCACCAGGTGGTGCACCCCTCCGAAGGCCACGTGCGGCGGCAGCGCGGGATCCAGCTCGCCCCGCTCCCAGCCCAGCGCGGCGAGCGCCGCGTCCAGCTCGGCGTCCTCGGCAGGACGCGAGCGGGTCGGCACGCTGGTGAGCGTGGCGTGCAGCGCCCCCTCGCCGTCACCGGCCGTCAGCACGGGGATCTCCCCCGCCGGGGTGTCGAAGACCAGCTCACCGGGGCCGATGCGGTCCGCCAGCGCGACGGCGGTCGCGACGGTCGCGTGGCCGCAGAACTCGACCTCGGCGAGGGGGCTGAAGTAGCGCAGGGTGAACCGCCGGCGGGCGGGGTCCGCAGCCGTGACGAACGCCGTCTCGGAGTAGCCGACCTCGGCGGCGAGGGCGAGCATGCGCTCCTCGTCGAGGTCCGACGCGTCGAGGACGACGCCGGCCGGATTGCCGCCCGCGGGGTCGGAACTGAAGGCGGTGTAGCGCAGCACGTCGGTGCGGGTCCCAGGTGTCATGCCGTCCACGCTGTCACACCAAGTGTCATTGACGGAAACGATGGTTGTTCATCGCCCCGATTGATGAGGCCGATCGCAGCGGTTACGGTCGAGCCGTGGACACCCGACTGCTCAGCACCTTCCTCACCCTGGCGAGGACGGGGAACTTCACCGGCGCGGCCGCCGAACTGCACCTGTCGCAGTCCACCGTGACGGCACAGATCAAGTCCCTGGAGAAGGAGCTGGGCGTACGGCTCTTCGACCGCATGCCGCGCGGCGCACAGCTCACCGGGGCCGGACGGCGCCTGATGACGGAGGCCGAGGGCGTCCTCGAGGCGGAGACGCGCCTGCGCGGCACGGCGGCCGGGGACGCCCGGTCCGGCGGGACCGTCGTCCTCGGCGCCGGGGACACGCTCTGCTCGACGCACGTGCCGCGGATCGTCGCCGCCCTGCGCCGCACCCACCCCGGCATCGACGTCCACCTCCCACCCGGCGGGCAGCGACACGGCCGTGGAGGGACTGCGGGCCGGGCGGCTCGACGTCGCCCTGCTGCTGGAGGACCAGGTCGCCCTGCCCGACATGACCGCCCGTCCGCTCGCCGCCGAACCGCTGGTCCTCGTCGCCGCCCCCGGCCACCCGCTGGCCGCGCTCGGCCGGCCCGTCACCTGGGAGGAACTCGCCCGGGAGACCTTCTTCCTCCACGAGGAGGGCTGCTCGTACAGCGACCGCGTCGCGCGCGAACTCCTCGGCGTCCGCGACGCCCGGCCGCGGCTGACCCGGTTCGGCAGCAGCGAGGCCGCCCGCACCTGCGTGGCCGCGGGCCTCGGGCTCGGCGTCCTCCCCCGCGCCACCGTCCGCACCGCCCTGCGCGAGGGCACCCTGCGCGCCGTCCCCGGGCCCGGCCTCCCCGACGTACCCGTCCAGCTCGTCCGCCGGCGCGGCCGCTGGACCTCCCCGGCGGTCCAGGCCGTCCTCGACGCGCTGACGGAGCACTTCGCGCGGCACCGAAACGGGGGCTCGGCGGTCGAGTAGGTCACCGTCGCCGGCAGCGTACGCGCGCCGACTTCAACGGCGGCGGGTACGGCGGCGGGTACGGCCGTGGTCACGCCCGGGCGGAGCGGCAGCGGAGCAGGTGGGCCGACGGCCGTGTCAGCGTTCGAGGTCCCGCTCGAACCAGTGGTGCGCGTACGGCTCGGTGCTGAACGCCTCGACCTCCACGAATCCCGCGGTCTCGTAGAGGCGTCTGGCCTCCGCGAGCGTGCCGTTCGTCTCCAGTCGCAGCGTCCGCATCCCGAGGAGGGTCGCTTCGTCCGCGAGACGCTCGAGGATGCGGCGGCCCAGGCCGAGGCCGCGAACGTCCGGGGACGCCCACATCCGCTTCACCTCCGCGATCCGCGTCCCGGGGTGGAACTTGAGCGCCCCGCACCCCACCGGAGATCCCTGCGCGCTCGCCACCAGGAGCAATCCGTCCGGCGGCGTCATCTCCTCGTCGCTCGCGGAGAGGCTCTTGGCGGGGTCGAAGCCGGTGTCGAACCGTCGTCCCAACTCCTCGAAGTAGGAGCGCAGGCAGTACCGGGCGTCGGGGTCGCGCGGGTCCGTGATCTCGATCCGCACCCGAGAGGCCAGCAGCAGCCGCCCGACCTCCGTCATCGCCGCCACCAAGCGTCCCCGCTGACCATCGGTCAGCGGATCGAGGATCGACTCCGCGAGCTCGTCCGACGCGCGTTCCAGCACCGCCCGCTCCGCAACGCCGGTCCTGGTCAGACGCACCTTCCGCACCCGTCCGTCATCCGGGTCCGGGTCGGTGGTCACCAGCCCGTCCGACTCCAGTCGCCGCAGCTGCCGGCTCAGATACCCGGAGTCCAGACCCAGTCGCGAGCGCAGCACGCGCACCTCGGATCCATCGGGCCCGATCTCCCACAGCAGCCGCGACAGGCCGAGCGAACGGTCCCGCGACAGGTACTCGTCGTCGAGGGCACCGACGCGCTGCGTGACCGCGCGGTTGAACCTGCGCACAGCATCGACCTGCTCCCGTTCCGTTCTCTGACAATAGTCAGAGAAATCCGGGAAGGCGATGCCGGCAATTCAGCGAGGGGCGGACGCCCCGGCCCGGCGTGACCTCGGAGCACGGCACGGACGGTGCGTCACTTACTCTTGACTGCCGTGTACTTTGCATTGCAAAGTACACGGGGCGGGTGGCCGGCCGGCGAGCCGCCTTCCGGAGCTGCCGAAGCGTGATCATCGGGGGAACATCATGGGGACACCCGCACCGAGCGCGGAAGAATCCGAACCGACGGCGCACGCTGCCGGCCTGCTTGCCGCGACGGAAGGCCTGCGGGCCAGGACCCGAACACAGCTGAACGGCTCGTGGGTCCCCCTGCTCGGCTTCGGCCTCCTCGCGCTGGCGGCCGCTCCGTTCGCCCGCTACGCCTTCAACTTCGGGGCGCACGGGCGCTACATCGGGTCCTATCCAGCCTTCGCCTACGCCGAGCTGACCGGCCTGTGCGTCGTCCATGAACCGGGAACCCCCTGCCTGCGGGGCGAGTTCGACGGCGCTGTCCTGCGCTTCGCGGCCTGGGGTGTCTGGTTCGCCCTCCTCCCCCTGGCATGGTTCGCCTTCGCCCGCTGGTACCGACTGCGCGGCGAGGCCCGGGGCATCGTTCCCCGCCGTGGCGTGTGGATCAAGGCCACTGCCGCCGCCACCGCGGCAGTCACAGGGACCCTGCTGGTGTTCCTGTTCTCCAGGAGCCAGCCGTGGGAGGCTCAACTGCTCGAGAACCGCTACGCCTCCCCGTGGTACCTGGTCGGAATCGGACTCCTCGCCCTCGGGCTGGCCGAACGCAGTTGGATCGCCGCAGCAGCGGGCACCGCCCACGCCCTGCTGCTCACCGGCTACCTGGGAGCCTCCTGGGGCAGCGGGTGGCTCCCGTGGGAGCACCCCGCCCATCCCGGCTGGACCGACGGCCCGCAGGCCAAGGCCCTCCTGCTCGCGGCCGTCCTGCTCCTCGCCGGTCTGGCGGAGCGGCTGGCGGTCCGCCGCCGGGCCTCCTCGGGCGCCGCCGGTGCGCGTACCGTCGTTTCATGAACGTCGACGACCCGTCCGCCGCGCGTGACCCTCACGAAGGACTGCATCCGACCCACGCGCTGGACGACACCGTCCACCAGCGTGTGAGGCTCGGCATCCTCACCGTCGCTCGCGAAGCCGACCGGGTCGAGTTCGGCTACCTGAAGAAGCAACTGGCTGTCACCGACGGAAATCTCTCGCGGCACCTGAAGGTGCTGGAGGACTCGGGACTGATCACGCTGGAGAAGGGCTACGCCGGCAAGCGCCCCCGCACGTGGATCGTCCTCACCCGCAAAGGCACCCAGGCACTGGACGCCGAACTCCGAGCCCTGCGTGCACTCGTCCACCGCCTGGAAGCCTCCGGTCCCGTGATCGGCCCGCAGACGGCCCAGGGCGAATGAGACGGCGTCGGGCCGGCGGCATCGCGCTGCCGGATCGCGTCGTCCTCAGGAAACCTCGCTGACCTGCGGTTACAGGTTGGGGAGGTTCTTGCGGAGCTCGAAGGCCGTGACCTCGGAGCGGTACTCCTCCCACTCCCTGCTTCTTGTTGCCCAGGAAGTGAATCGGGCTTCCGCCACCACGGATGCGGCACGGCCGCTCTTCGCCCCGAGCAATGCGGGCGGCACTGCGACCTGCAGCCAAAGCACTCGTGACCTGTGTGGGCAGGCCGTGAACCTCCGTGGTCGTGTGCCTCGGTGCTTGGCCGTCAAGCGCAGTCACTGATGATCTGCCTGTGGTGTCGCGAGGCCCTGAGCCGTCAACCCCAGTAGGACGGGCTGACGCCGGCGACATCACGCGGAGAAGATCCGGACCCTGGGCCAGACTCTGACCTTGCGGCTATTCGGGGGACTTGGCGTTTCGGCGTTCTGCCCCGTTCGTTGAATAGTGCACACAGCCGAATCACCGATTGAGGTAGGTGGCTATGCATCGTCTGGCCAAGACAGTCCTCCTGACCGCCACTGCTGCGGCGGCAGTCGTGGGAAGCACCGGCGCGGCCTTCGCCGACGGAAAGGGCGGCCACGACAATGGGAGTGGCGCGACGGCCAAGGCAATTGCCGTCGGATCGCCGGGCTTTCACAGCGGCAACGTGATCCAAAAGCCGCTGAACTTCCCGATGAACCTCTGCGGCAACACACACAACCACTTCTCCCTGCTGAACTCGACGTTCGGCAACGTCTGCATCAACAGTTGAGACAGAGGCGACGCGGTTGGTTCGCCGCCGTCGCTCTTTGGGCCCCGAAACACAACGCGCCCTTCCTCCGCGCCGACTGCATCGGGGCCCCAGCCATGCCTGAGTGCCAACGGCCAGCGGCTGGAGTCGCCCATCGCACACCTGATTCAGTCTCGGATGGCGCCAAGCCGGCACCATGGAGATGCTTTACCCAGCGCGCATGGGTATGCAGCCGGAGAACATAGATCGAAGACGGTCCCGATCCGTTGCTGTCGGGTGTGAGGTCGGTGTAGCGACTTTGGCCGGGAACTGCTCAGGCGTGAAGCCCTGAGCAGCTACCTGGGTCACACCGACGCGGGGTTCACGCTTCGCGTCTCCACGCACTTGATGCCGAGCAGCGAGGGACGGACACGCCGGGCCGGCGGCATCGCGCTGCCGGCCCGGATCGCGTCGTACGGGAAAGACCCCGCCCACCTGCGGCTACAGGTTGGGGAGGTTCTTGCGGAGCTCGAAGGCCGTGACCTCGCTCCGGTACTCCTCCCACTCCTGCTTCTTGTTGCGCAGGAAGAAGTCGAAGACGTGCTCCCCGAGCGTCTCGGCGACCAGTTCGCTGCGCTCCATGAGGGAGATGGCCTCGCCGAGGTTCTGCGGGAGGGGCTGGATTCCGAGGGCGCGGCGCTCGCCGTCGGAGAGGGCCCACACGTCGTCGTCGGCGCCGGGCGGGAGCTCGTAGCCCTCCTCGATGCCCTTGAGGCCGGCGGCCAGGAGGACGGCGTAGGTGAGGTACGGGTTGGCGCCGGAGTCGATGGAGCGGACCTCGACCCGGGTGGAGCCGGTCTTGCCGGGCTTGTACATCGGGACGCGGATGAGCGCGGACCGGTTGTTGTGGCCCCAGCAGATGTACGACGGGGCCTCGCCGCCGGCCCCCGCGGTGCGGTTGGCGCCGCCCCAGATGCGCTTGTACGAGTTGACCCACTGGTTGGTCACCGCGGAGATCTCGTCGGCGTGCCGCAGCAGGCCCGCGATGAAGGAGCGGCCGACCTTGGACAGCTGGTACTCGGCGCCGGACTCGTGGAAGGCGTTGCGGTCGCCCTCGAAGAGGGACAGGTGCGTGTGCATGCCGGAGCCGGGGTGCTGGCTGAAGGGCTTCGGCATGAACGTGGCGTTCACGCCCTGCTCCAGCGCGACCTGCTTCATGACCAGGCGGAAGGTCATGATGTTGTCGGCGGTGGACAGCGCGTCCGCGTAGCGCAGGTCGATCTCCTGCTGGCCGGGGGCGCCCTCGTGGTGGGAGAACTCCACCGAGATGCCCATCGACTCCAGCATCGTGATGGCCTGGCGGCGGAAGTCCTGGCCCACGTTCTGCGGGGTGTGGTCGAAGTAGCCGGAGTTGTCGGCGGGCACCGGCACGCTGCCGTCCAGCGGCAGGTTCTTCAGCAGGAAGAACTCGATCTCGGGGTGCGTGTAGAAGGTGAACCCGAGGTCGGAGGCCTTGGCCAGGGACCGCTTGAGGACGAAGCGGGGGTCGGCGTACGACGGGGAGCCGTCCGGCATGAGGATGTCGCAGAACATCCGGGCGGTGCCGGGGGCCTCGGCGCGCCACGGGAGGATCTGGAAGGTGCCGGGGTCGGGCTTGGCGATCATGTCCGACTCGTACACCCGCGCGAAGCCCTCGATCGCGGACCCGTCGAAGCCGATGCCCTCGTCGAAGGCCTGCTCCAGCTCGGCAGGCGCCACGGCGACCGACTTGAGGTAGCCCAGCACGTCGGTGAACCACAGCCGCACAAATCGGATGTCGCGCTCTTCGAGGGTACGGAGCACGAACTCCTGCTGCTTATCCATAGCTATCCAACCTCACAGGTCATGGGGGCCTGTTGTCCGTGCCGGCTCGAGCGAGGGCCAGACCAGTATCACGTCATGGGGTTACCGGTCTGTTTCGGCGGTGGCCGGGACCGCCGGACACCCCTCGCCACCATTGTGATGCACCCTTGCGATCTTGACACAGGGGGCCGACCCCGGAAAGGCCCGTCCGCCATGGCTTCCCGGGCTGAGTGCGCGACCCCACAGGCGTCGCCCACGACATCGCGTCGGTTTGACGATTACACTGGGCGGCGTGCCTCAACTTCGCCTCGCCCTGAATCAGATCGACTCCACCGTCGGCGACCTCGCCGGGAACGCGGAGTCGGTCGTGCGCTGGACCCGGCACGCGGCCGAACAGGGAGCCCACCTCGTGGCCTTCCCGGAGATGGCGCTGACCGGGTACCCCGTGGAGGACCTCGCCCTGCGCTCCTCCTTCGTCGAAGCCAGCCGTGCCGCCCTGGAAGCCCTCGCCGAGCGCCTGGCGGCCGAGGGCTTCGGAGAGCTGCCGGTGGTCGTCGGCTACCTCGACCGCAGCGAGAAGGCCCAGCCCCGCTACGGTCAGCCCGCCGGCTCCCCGCGCAACGCCGCCGCCGTGCTGCACGGCGGGAAGGTCGTGCTGAAGTTCGCCAAGCACCACCTGCCGAACTACGGCGTCTTCGACGAGTTCCGCTACTTCGTGCCCGGCGACACCCTCCCGGTGATCCGGGTGCACGGGGTCGACGTCGCCCTCGCCATCTGCGAGGACCTGTGGCAGGACGGCGGCCGGGTGCCCGCCGCCCGCACCGCCGGCGCCGGTCTCCTGCTCTCCGTCAACGCCTCCCCCTACGAGGTCGCCAAGGACGACACCCGCCTGGACCTGGTGCGCAAGCGCGCCCAGGAGGCCGGCTGCACCCTCGCCTACCTCGCCATGATCGGCGGGCAGGACGAGCTCGTCTTCGACGGCGACTCGATCGTCGTCTCCGAGGACGGCGAGGTGATCGCACGTGCCCCGCAGTTCGAGGAGGGCTGCGTCCTGGTCGACCTCGACCTGCCCGCCGCGGACGCCACCAAGGTGCCGGGCGGCATCGCCGACGACGGTCTGGAGATCGAGCACGTCACCCTCTCCGCCGAGCCGCTCCCCGCGTACGAGCCCGAGGTGCACGGCGGCGAGGCCCCGAGGCTCGGCGACGACGAGGAGGTCTACACCGCGCTGGTCGTCGGCCTGCGGGCGTACGTCGCCAAGAACGGCTTCCGCTCCGTGCTGATCGGCCTCTCCGGCGGCATCGACTCCGCCCTGGTCGCGGCCATCGCCTGCGACGCGGTCGGGGCGGCCAACGTCTACGGCGTCTCCATGCCGTCGCGGTACTCCTCCGACCACTCCAAGGACGACGCCGCCGAACTGGCCCGGCGGACCGGGCTCAACTTCCGCACCGTGCCGATCGCCCCGATGTTCGACGCCTACATGGGCTCCCTGGGGCTGACCGGACTGGCGGAGGAGAACCTGCAGTCCCGGCTGCGCGGCACGATGCTCATGGCCATCTCCAACCAGGAGGGGCACATCGTCCTCGCCCCGGGCAACAAGAGCGAGCTCGCGGTCGGCTACTCCACGCTGTACGGCGACTCGGTCGGCGCGTACGGGCCCATCAAGGACGTCTACAAGACGACCGTCTTCCGTCTCGCGCAGTGGCGCAACCAGGCCGCGGCGGAGCGGGGCCAGAACCCGCCCATCCCCGAGAACTCCATCTCCAAGCCGCCCAGCGCGGAGCTGCGGCCGGGCCAGGTCGACACGGACTCCCTGCCGGACTACGACGTCCTGGACCGGGTGCTGGCGATGTACGTCGACCAGGACAAGGGGCGCGACGCGATCGTCGCCGCCGGGTTCGACGGGGAACTCGTGGCGAAGGTGCTGCGGATGGTGGACACGGCGGAGTACAAGCGGAGGCAGTATCCGCCGGGGACGAAGATCTCCGCGAAGGGGTTCGGGAAGGACCGGAGGCTCCCCATCACGAACCGCTGGCGCGAGCACGCGTAGCGAGTGCCCGGGGGTTGTGGTTGCGGCCCGTCGTTGTGTGCGGGTTGTTTGCGCCTGCGGCGGGCATCCCCCGCCCGCCCTCCCGATTGCCCGGCACGGTTGGTGCGGGCCTCGCGCGGTTCGTGGTGGGCCGGGGTCGGGGCCTGCGGGGCTGGGCATTCTGGACCGCATATTTATGTGCATGACGGGCGGCACTTGTTGTGCTGTCCGTGCCGCACAACAAATACACGTCAGCATCCAGAACGCCCACCCCTACGACCCCGCCCCCTCCGTATCGAGCGGCGGCCAACGGCCGGTGAGGGGTGAGGAGGCGGTCCGGGGTTGCCGCAGGTACCTTACTCACCCCCACCGGCCGTCAGTCGCCCCAACCGTCGGGAGGGGGTGTGGCGGGGTGCGCCCATGGGGGTCCCCCCGGCCGAAGGCTGGGGGAGACGAGCGGCGAACCCGGCGCCGAACAATGTTGGGGTAAACCGCGAGCGCTGTGGGGGTCCCCCCGGCCGAAGGCTGGGGGAGACGTGCGCCGGCGCGGCCCCGACCCCACAACAACCGCGCGAGGCGGTCACTGACCGCGCCGGGCAATCGGGAGGGCGGGCGGGGGAGAAACCCCAACGCCAACCACAACGGCGCCGCACACGAGGCACGGGCCACACATCAGCGCACGCGCTCCCGCACCGCGGGCGCCTGCCCGGACACGACGACCCGGGACGAAGAGAACCCCGCGTCGGAACCCGCGCGCCGCTCCCACAGGCCCGCGACCGTGGCGATCGCCAGCCCCGTGACCGCCAGCACCGCGCCCGCCACCGCCGGGGCGGTGTAGCCGAGGCCGTGCGCGAGGACGACCCCGCCGAGCCAGGCACCGCCCGCGTTGGCCAGGTTGAACGCGGCCTGGTTCGCGGAGGAGGCCAGCGCGGGGGCGTGCCGGGCCTTCTCCATGACGAGCATCATCATGGGCGACCCCGTCGCGAACGCCGCGATCCCGAGCAGGACGACCGTGAGCGCCGCGCTCCACCGGGCGTGCGCGGTGACCGTGAACAGCAGGAGGACGACCGCGAGCGCGCCGAGCCCGCCGAGCAGTGCGGGGCGCAGGGCGCGGTCGGCGAGGCGGCCGCCGAGGAGGTTGCCGATCGTCGCGCCGACGCCGAAGAGGGCGAGCACCAGGGTGACGCTGCTCTCCCCGAACCCGGCGACCTGCGTGAGCATCGGCGTGACGTAGCTGTAGACCGCGAAGACCGCGGCGAAGCCGAAGATCGTGGTGCCCAGCGCCAGCCAGACCTGTCCGCTGCGGAAGGCCGACAGTTCCCGGCGCAGTCCGCCGCCCGGGGCGAGGGCGATGCGGGGCACGAGCAGGGCGATGCCGGCGATGGCGACGAGGCCGATGACGCCGACGGCGAGGAAGGTGGCGCGCCAGCCGAGGTGCTGGCCGAGGAGGGTGGCGGCGGGGACGCCGACGATGTTCGCGACGGTGAGCCCGGCGATCATCAGGGAGACGGCGCGGGCCTTGCGCGCGGGGTCGACCATGCCCGCGGCGACGACCGCGCCGACGCCGAAGAAGGCGCCGTGCGGGAGTCCGGACAGCACGCGCCCGGCCAGCAGCCAGCCGAAGCTCGGGGCGAGGGCGGAGAGCGTGTTGCCGACGGTGAACAGGGCCATGAGGGACAGGAGCAGGGCCTTGCGCGGCATCCGCGTGGTGACCGCCGCGAGGAGCGGAGCGCCGATGACGACGCCGAGGGCGTAGCCGGAGACGAGGTAGCCGGCGGTCGGGATGGAGGTGTGCAGGTCGTCCGCGACGTCGGGCAGCAGGCCCATGATCACGAACTCCGTCGTACCGATGCCGAATGCGCTGATCGCCAGTGCGAGCAGGGCGAGAGGCATGACAGGCCTTTCCGGGGCAGGGTCGGGAGCAGTTATTAGTTTAACTGCGGAACAAAGTCTGCCCGGCCCGTTCTTCCCGTGGGCGAAGAACTCGTTACGGGAGTGCTACCTTCGCCGCCACCGGCCGGTGGTCGCTGCCCGTCGCGGGCAGCACCCAGGAGGCGGTCGGCTCCACCCCCCTGACGAGGATCTGGTCGATGCGGGCGGTCGGGAAGCCGGCCGGCCAGCTGAAGCCGAAGCCGTCGCCCGCGGCGCCCTGCGTGGACCGCATCTGGGAGGTGATGTTGGCGAGCGCGCGGTCGTTCATCGTGCCGTTGAGGTCGCCCATGAGGATGACGTCGGGCAGCTTCTCGTCCGCGACGGCCTCGCCGAGCGCGTCGGCGCTGCGGTCGCGCTCGCCGGCGGTGAAGCCCGCGTTGAACTTGACCCGCACCGAGGGAAGGTGCGCGACGTAGACCGCGACCTTCCCGTGCGGCGTCGTGGCGGTGGCGCGCAGGGCGCGGGTCCAGCCGAGCCGGATGTCCACCGGGCGCACCTGGCTGAGCGGGTACCTGCTCCACAGCCCGACGGTGCCCAGCACGGCGCTGTACGGGTAGCGGGCCTTGAGCCCGGACTCGTAGACGGAGACCTTCCCGGCGGGGATCTCCTCCAGCGCGACGAGGTCGGCACCGGAGCCGATGAGGTCCTGTGCGGTGCGGGCGGGGTCGGGGTTGTCGGCGTTGACGTTGTGGGTCAGCACGGTGAGGTCGCCCCCACCGGCGTCCTTGTCCGTGAGGAGCCCGCCGAAGAAGTGCAGCCACACCACGACCGGCAGCAGGACGGCGATCAGCGCGGTCGCCGAGCGCCGCAGCACGCCGACCACCAGCAGCACCGGGAGCACGAGCCCGAGCCAGGGCAGGAAGGTCTCCAGCAGGCTGCCCAGGTTGCCGATCCGGTTGGGCACCGCGCCGTGAAAGGCCATCACCACGGCGATGGCCAGGGCCAGTACCGCCGTGACGATCCCCCGCCGCCACATGCCGTCGCCGAAGGACCAGAACCGCCGGAAGCGTCCGAAACGTCCGTTCGCACCCGAACCCTGCGGCCTGGTACCGCCGTCGGTGGTCACGTCCGCGTCGTACGCCTGAGCCATGGGGGGAGTCCTCACTGTCTTGCCAGGTGCTCAGTCGACCATAGGCGATCGACGCCCGGAGGACGGGACTCGCCGGGCGACAGGTTCCCCCGCCGCCCGGCGAAAGGGCACGCTGTGACAGAACCAGGACATTCCCCCTTGTTCCCCCATGTGTTCAGCGCCCGGCGCGGACGCCCTGCAGCACCGAGTCGACGATCAGCTCCGACAGCCCCTCCGGCAGTGCCGCGTCCGGCCGCAGCATCGAACGCGACAGCATGGGGCCGATGAAGAGGTCCCCGAGGAGTTCCGGGTCGATGTCGTCGCGGAGTTCGCCGCTGCGGATGCCCCGGCCCAGGACCTCGCGGACCTGGGCGCGCCGGGCCGCGATGACGGTGTCGTGGTAGGCGGCCCACAGCTCCGGCTCGTTCTGGGCCTGGGCGAGGACGTTGCGCAGCAGGGCGGAGGAGCGCTTGACCAGGGCCCTGCGCCGTATGAATTCGACGCAGGTGACCAGGTCGTCGCGGACCGAGCGGCCGGCGAGCCGCGGGGTCTGCTCGTCGACGGACTTCATGACGTCGAGCATCAGCGCGTTCTTGCCCGCCCAGCGCCGGTACACGGTGGCCTTGCCGACGCCGGCGGCGCGGGCGATGCGCTCCATCGACAGTTCCCCGATCGTGGCGCCCTCCTCCAGCAGGCTGAGGACGGCCTCGATGATCGCGGTGTCGGCGGCGGCGCTGCGCGGACGGCCGCGCGGGAGGCGCCCGGCGGGCCCGGGGACCGTGTCGCCGCCGGGTTCCGTCGCCGCCCGGATGCCGGTCACCGCTCCGCCCCCACCGGGCTGACCTCGCGTTCCTCTCCGCCCGCGGGACGCCCCCCGGCGGTCTTGCCGGGCAGGAAGATCACGACGACGAGCATGCCGAGCAGCGCGACACCGCTGGCGACGTAGGCGGTGACGTGCATGGCGTCGAGGAAGGCGTCCGTGGCCGGGGCGAGCAGCGCCTTGCCCGCGGGACCCATGCCCTCGGCCACGGCGCGCGTGGCCTCGATGGACTCGCCGGCCCGGTGCTGCACGTCGGCGGGAAGGCCGGTCAGGTGGTCCGCGATGCCGTCACGGTAGACCGTCGACATCAGCGAGCCCAGCACCGCAACGCCGAGCGCGCCGCCGACCTGCCGGAAGGTGTTGTTGACGGCGGAGCCGGAGCCGGCCTTCTCACGCGGCAGGGAGGACATGATGGCGACGGTCGCGGGCGGCATCACGTGGGCCATGGCCGTGCCCATGAGGAAGAACAGCACCTCCAGCTGCCAGATCGGGGTGTCGGCGTCGAGCAGCTGGAAGCCGAGGAAGCTGAGCGCTATCAGCGCGAGCCCGGCGGCGCAGGTGAGGCGGGCGCCGATCCGGTCGACGACCAGCCGGGCACGGGGCGCGAAGACGAGCTGGGCGACGGCCAGCGGGAGCAGCAGCAGGCCGGAGTCCAGGGCGCTGTAGCCGCGCACGCTCTGGGTGTAGAAGACCATGAAGAAGGTCACGCCCATGAGCGCGAAGAAGACCAGGCCGATCGCGGAGACCGAGGCCGAGAAGGTCGGGTTGCGGAAGTAGGAGACGTCGAAGGCGGGGTGGCTGCTGCGGGCCTCGTGCCAGACGAACGCGCCGAGCACCAGAAGGCCGCCGATGATGGCCGTCAGGGCCGTGGGGGCGGTGAAGTCCGCGAGCTGGCCGCCCTTGATGATGCCGTACACCAGGAGCACCAGGCCGACGATGGACAGCAGCACGCCGACGGGGTCGAGCCGGCCCGGCCGTGGGTCGCGGGAGTCGGGGACGATGAGCACCATCGCGACCAGGGCGACGGCGATGATCGGCACGTTCACCAGGAAGACCGAGCCCCACCAGAAGTGGTCGAGGAGCAGCCCGCCGGTGACCGGGCCGATGGCTATCGCCAGGCCCACTGCACCGGTCCAGATGCCGATCGCCTTGGGCTGCTCCTCGCGCTCGAAGACGTTGATGATGATGGCGAGCGTCGCGGGCATCACGAAGGCGCCGCCGAAGCCCATGACCGCGCGGAAGGTGATCAGCTCGCCGGAGGACCCGGCGAAGGCCGAGAGCACCGATCCGACGCAGAAGACGGCCATGCCGAAGAGGAGCACCTTCTTGCGGCCGAGGCGGTCGCCGAGCAGGCCCGCGGTGAACAGCAGACCGGCGAAGACCAGCGTGTAGGAGTTGATCGCCCACTCCAGCTGGCTCTGGGTGGCGCCCAGGCCGGTCGGGGCGGGCTCGGCGATGGTCTTCATCGCGACGTTGAGGATCGAGTTGTCCAGGACCACCACGAGGAGGCTGAACAGCAGGACGGTCAGGATCCCCCAGCGGCGGCGGTGGACCGCCTCCGGGACGCTGGGGCTCTGCGGCTGGGCTGTGTCGGCGGGCATGCCGTCAACGTAGACCTCATTTCCGATACGGGACCGTCTCGTATTGTAAAACCTCGGCAAAAGGGGGAGTGACGGACGCCCCCCTTTGCGCGGACGGCGGCGCGTGTCAGCATGGAATCGGTCCGGGGACGCCGTCAGGGCGCCTCGAGATGACACAAGGAGCAGTTGCAATGACGCATGCCGTTCCGGCTGCCCAGACGCCCGCCCAGCCCGCTCCCGACAGCAGCAAGGCGCTGTACGGCGGCAAGGGGACACGGCGGATCACCGTCCGGGACATCGCCGCCGCCAAGGAGCGCGGCGAGAAGTGGCCCATGCTCACCGCCTACGACGCCATGACCGCCTCGGTCTTCGACGAGGCCGGCATCCCCGTGCTGCTGGTCGGCGACTCGATGGGCAACTGTCACCTCGGCTACGAGAGCACCGTCCCGGTCACGCTGGACGAGATGACGATGCTGTCCGCCGCCGTGGTGCGCGGCACCAAGCGCGCGATGGTCATCGGCGACCTGCCGTTCGGCTCCTACCAGGAGGGTCCGACGCAGGCGCTGCGCAGCGCGACCCGGCTGGTCAAGGAGGCCGGGGTGGGCGCCGTGAAGCTGGAGGGCGGCGAGCGCTCCGCCCAGCAGATCGACCTGCTCGTCCAGGCCGGCATCCCCGTGATGGCCCACATCGGCCTCACCCCGCAGTCGGTCAACGCCTTCGGCGGCTACCCGGTCCAGGGCCGCGGCGAGGAGGCCGCCCAGCAGCTGCTGCGCGACGCCAAGGCCGTGCAGAACGCCGGCGCCTTCGCCGTCGTGCTGGAGCTGGTCCCGGCCGAGCTGGCCGCGGAGGTCACCCGGATCCTGCACATCCCGACGGTCGGCATCGGCGCGGGCGTGGAGTGCGACGCCCAGGTGCTGGTCTGGACGGACTTCGCCGGGATGACCGGCGGCCGGGTGCCGCGCTTCGTCAAGCAGTACGCGGCGCTGCGCGAGACCCTCGGCGGTGCGGCCAAGGCCTTCGCCGAGGACGTCGTGGGTGGTGCCTACCCGGCCCCGGAGCACAGCTTCCACTGACCCTCCGACGACCTGTCGCGGCGCCACGCGCGACTTCCCCCTGAGGCGGTGCGACCCACCGCCGGCTTCCGCCCCGGGAACCCCCTCCCCGGGGCGGAAGTTTTTTCTGGGGACGTTGAGTACACCGGCCCTCACCCCCGTATGAGTGGGCAACCGCCCACCAGGGGCGGAGCACCGACGAGACAGTGCCGGGGGCCGTGGCATGAACGTTCCGAAGTTGCGCCGATCAGTGGGGGCGGGGGCATTCGCCTCCGCCGCGCTGATCGTCGCCACCGCCTGCAACGCGGGCGTCGACAATGCCAGTCCCCCGGTGGGCGCGATCCAGGCGTCGCAGCCCGCACCGGCGCCCGGCCTCCGGACCGTCGACAACGCCCAGCTCGGAAAGCTGGTCACCGACGAGAAGGGCTGGGTGCTGTACCGCTTCGAGCAGGACAAGCCCAACCCGCCGACCTCGACCTGCACCGGTGAGTGCGCGACCCAGTGGCAGCCGGCCGCCGCGGTCTCGGACACCCAGGTGCAGGGCGTGGACCAGAACCTGGTCGGCAGCGTGAAGCGCCCCGACGGCACGATGCAGCTCACGCTCAACGGAATGCCGCTCTACCACTTCGCGGGCGACAAGAACCCGGGCGACACCAAGGGCCAGGGCGCGAACCGCACCTGGTACGCGGCCACCCCGGACGGCGAGAAGGCCGGGGCGCCCGCGCAGCCGAAGAGCGCCTCCTCCGAGAACGGGTCAGACGGGTACTGATGGGACAGCAGGCATTGAGAGGACTCGACCCCCAGCGATCAGTAGGGCAGGATGCGCTCGTGGCCGACCATCGCTCAGGTGGGGTCCCCGAAGAGGACCTCATGCGGGCGCTCTACCGCGAACACGCGGGTGCGCTCTTCGCATACGTTCTTCGGCTGGTCGGCGGTGACCGCTACCTGGCCGAGGACGTCGTGCAGGAGACCCTGCTGCGTGCGTGGAAGAGCGCGTCCCGGCTCGACCCGGGCGCCCGTTCCCTGCGGCCCTGGTTGGTGACGGTCGCCCGGCGGATCGTGATCGACGGCCACCGCAGCCGTCAGGCACGGCCCCCGGAGGCCTCCCCGGCCGCCCTCGACCAGCTCCCGGCCGAGGACGAACTCGAACGCTCCCTGAGGCTGATGACGATCTCCGACGCACTGGAAGATCTCACCGAGGCCCACCGCCAGGTGCTGATCGAAACGTACTTCAAGGGCCGGACGGTCAACGAGGCCGCGGCGGCGCTGGGGGTACCGCCCGGCACCGTGCGCTCGCGCGTCTTCTACGCCCTCCGCTCCCTGAAAATCGCTCTTGAGGAAAGGGGTGTGACCACCTCGTGACGGTCTACGGTTACGGCTCCGGGGCAGGTACCCCCCACGACCCGCACGTCGACGTCGGGGCGTACGTCCTCGGCGTGCTCGACGACGCCGACATGGCGCGCTTCGAGGAACATCTCGCCATCTGCCACCAGTGCGGACAGCAACTCGACGAGCTGAGCGGCCTCGTGCCGGTACTCGCCGAACTCGCTCCCGCCGGCGCCGGAGTGCCCCTCCCGCCCAGCGGCGACAAGGTGCTCGGACGTCTCCTCGGCAAGGTGTCCGACGACCGCAAGACCCGCGCCCGGCGCAGGATGTTCGCGCTCGCCGCCTCGGTGGCGCTGATCGTGGCGGGCCCCACCGTCGCGGTGCTCGCCTCCGGCGGCGGCTCCGACGACGCCCAGGCCAGGGTCTACGCGGAGCAGTTCAAGGGCACCGACAACTCCACGGGCGTCAAGGCGACGGTCGGTGTCAACGAGAAGAAGTGGGGCAGCGAGGTCGGCCTCACCCTCGCCGGGGTCCAGGGGCCGCTGACCTGCCGCCTGGTCGTCGTCGGCAAGGACGGCTCCCAGCAGACGGTCGGCACCTGGAGCGTCCCGACGGCCGGCTACGGCACCTCCGACCAGCCCAACCCGCTCACGCTGGACGGGTCGGCGGGGATGCAGCCGGACTCCATCTCCCGCTTCGACGTGGTCACGTCCCAGGGGCAGCGGCTGGTGTCGGTCACCACGTAGGCCCTGCGGGGCCGATGCCCGACGATGCCGGAGGGGGGGACGCGCGATGCGCGTCCCCCCTCCGGCGTTCTCCGGTGGCGCGGGCGGCCGGCCGGGGCCGCGTCGGCACCGTGTCGGTGGGGCTGTCAGCGATATGTCGGTGCCGTGTCGGTGGGGCGCGCGACCGTGGCGGCATGACACAACGAGATGCCAAGAGCGCGGACGCCGCCGTCAGGGTGCGGGGGCTCGTGAAGCGCTACGGGGAGACGAAGGCCCTCGACGGGGTGGACCTGGACGTGCGGCAGGGGACCGTGCTCGGCGTGCTGGGGCCGAACGGCGCCGGGAAGACGACGCTGGTGCGGATCCTGTCCACGCTGATCCGGCCGGACGCCGGCACGGCGACGGTGGCCGGTTACGACGTGGTGGCGCAGCCCCGGCAGCTGCGCCGGGTGATCGGGCTGACCGGGCAGTACGCGTCGGTCGACGAGTCCCTGTCGGGCCGCGAGAACCTCTACATGATCGGCAGGCTGCTGGACCTGTCCCGGCGGGACGCCCGGAGCAGGGCGGACGAGCTGCTGGAGCGGTTCTCGCTGACGGACGCCGCCCGCAAGCCCGCCAAGGAGTACTCCGGCGGCATGCGCCGCCGCCTGGACCTGGCGGCGTCGATGATCGGCCGTCCGGCGGTGCTGTACCTGGACGAGCCGACCACCGGCCTGGACCCCCGCACCCGCAACGAGGTGTGGGACGAGGTGCAGAACATGGTCGCGGACGGCTCGACCGTGCTGCTGACCACGCAGTACATGGAGGAGGCCGAGAAGCTCGCGCACGAGCTGACGGTCATCGACCGCGGCCGGGTGATCGCCGGCGGCCGGGTCGAGGAACTGAAGGCGAAGGTCGGCGGCCGGACCCTGCAGGTGCGGCCGGCGGACCCCGGGGAGCTGGACGCGATGGCGACGGCGCTCGGCACGGGGGCGCAGGCCGTACCGGACCACGCGCGCGGGGTGCTCAACGTGCCCATCCTCAGCGACGAGCAGCTGACGGACGTCGTGGCCGCGCTCGGCGCGCACGGCTTCGCCATCGCCGGCATCGACACCCATCTGCCCAGCCTGGACGAGGTGTTCCTGGCCGTCACGCGCGGCAGCGGCACCCGGGACCGAGAGGAGCTCGCGGCATGACCGCCGTCACCGTCCCCGCGGGGAACGCCAAGGCCGCCACCGCCGATCCGCGGATCGGGCTGCGCGCCAACCTCCGGCACATCGGCGCCCTCGTGCGGCGCAACGTCCTGCAGATCCGGCAGGACCCGGAGTCGATGTTCGACGCGCTGCTGATGCCGATCGTCTTCACGCTGCTGTTCGTGTACGTCTTCGGCGGCGCGCTCGAGGGCAGCCAGGAGAAGTACGTCAACTACATGGTGCCCGGCCTGATGGCCATGATGGGCATGAACATCGCCATGGCCGTCGGCACGGGCGTCAACTCGGACTTCAAGACCGGGGTGATGGACCGCTTCCGCACGATGCCCATCGCCCGCTCCTCCGTGCTGATCGCGAAGATCGTGGTGGAGATCGGCCGGGCGCTGGTCGCCACGGTGATCCTCCTCGTGATGGGCTTCATCCTCGGACTGCACGTGGACAACGGTGTGTTCGGGCTGGTGGGCGCGGTGGTGCTGTCGCTGACCTTCGGGGCCTCGCTGATGTGGGTCTTCATCCTCCTGGGTCTGGTCGCCCGGACCCCCCAGTCCGTCCAGGGACTCGCCATGATCGTCGTCCTGCCGCTGCAGTTCGGGAGCTCGATCTTCGCCAAGCCCACGACCATGCCGGGCTGGCTGGAGGCCTTCACCCGCTACAACCCGCTGTCCAACCTCGCCGACGCCTCCCGCAACCTGATCAACGGCGGTGCGGTCGCGCACTCGGCGATGATGACGCTGATGTGGGCCGTGGGCATCACGGTGATCAGCGCGCCGCTGGCGGTGGCGAGGTTCCGCAACAAGACCTGATCCTGGAGGCATGGACCCCGTCGAGGCGCTGGACCGGATCGCCTTCCTGCTGGAGCGGGACGGCGCCCCGACGTACCGGGTCCGTGCCTTCCGCGGGGCCGGCGCCGCGGTCGCCGCGATGCCGCCGGAGGAACTCCGGCGGCGCGCGGAACGGCCGGGTGGCCTGGAGGAGGTCAAGGGCCTCGGCCCGAAGACCGCCGCCGTCGTCCGGGAGGCGCTGGCGGGCGACCGGCCCGCCTATCTGACCCGGCTGGCGGAGGGCGCCGCGGACGCGCTCCCCCGCCCGGAGGGCGACGCGGGGCGGCGGATGCGGGCCGCGCTGCGCGGCGACTGCCATCTGCACTCGGACTGGTCCGACGGCGGCAGCCCGATCGAGACGATGGCCCGCACCGCGATGGAGCTGGGCCACGCGTGGGCGGCGCTCACCGACCACTCCCCCCGGCTGACCGTCGCCCGGGGGCTCACCGCCGAGCGGCTGCGCGCCCAACTGGAGGTGGTGGCCGAGGTCGGCGCCCGCCTCCCCGGCTCCTTCCGCCTGCTGACCGGCATCGAGTGCGACATCCTCGCGGACGGCGCCCTCGACCAGAACGCGGAGCTGCTGGACCGGCTGGACGTCGTCGTCGCGTCCGTCCACTCCAAGCTGCGGATGGACCGGGACGAGATGACCCGGCGGATGATCTCCGCGATCAGCAATCCGCTGGTGGACGTGCTGGGGCACTGCACGGGACGGCTGGTGGCCGGCAAGCTGCGCCCGGAGTCGGAGTTCGACGCGGACCTGGTCTTCGCCGCCTGCGAGCGCTTCGGGGTGGCCGTGGAGATCAACAGCCGCCCGGACCGCCTCGACCCGCCGCGGCGGCTGCTGCGCAAGGCCGTGGAGGCCGGGGTGCTCTTCAGCATCGACAGCGACGCCCACGCCCCCGGCCAGCTGGACTGGCAGATCCACGGCTGTGCGCGCGCCGAGGAGTGCGGCGTCCCCCCGCAGCGGGTGGTCAACACCTGGGACGCGGACACCCTGCTGCGCTGGACCCGCACCCGCGAGGTGCCGGCGACGGCGTCTCAGTTCTGAGCCGGTGCCCGGTCCACGGGCAGCCCGAGGAGTTCCCGCAGGCCCGAGCCGTCCGGTTCCCCCCGCCCTGCTTCGACGCGCGCATGCCGGAAGGGGTCTCCTGGGAACCGAAGGGGGAGTCGCGCGCGACGGGCCGAGCGGCGACGCGCCATGTATTCCCGCGCCGACCGCTGCTCAACGGCCTTTCCGGGGTGGGATGGTGCACTCCTCCCCGCGGTCACGCGTCGGGCCGCAGGCGCAGCACCGTGGTGAGGGCGTGGCGGCCCTCGCCCTGGAGGATCTCGACGGGGAGTGGTGCGGGGAGGGGGCGGTAGGGGGTGCCGTCGTCGAGGGTCGCGCCGGGCGGGGGCTGCGGGGGGACCAGCAGCGCGGCGAGCTGGGTGCGGAGGGGGGCGTCCAGGGGCGCGGTGGCGAAGGGGCCGTCGCCGAGGTCGAGGACGAGGGCGCGGGGGGCGCGGGGGGTGCCGGTGAAGCCGATGGCCTCGGCGTCCTGCGGGACGGCGTGGCGGAGCTTGAGCCAGTCGCGGCGGTCGGGGCGGTAGCGCTGGCCGCGGCCCTTGACGACGAGGCCCTCGATGCCGGCCGGGGCGAGCGAGGCGTACCAGTGGACGGCCTCGTCGCGGTCGGTCGTCATGGGCACGGCCTGCAGCGGCGGCCCGAGCGGTTCCAGCAGGGCGACGAGGGCCGCGCGGCGTTCGCGGTACGGCCGGCCGCGCAGGTCGGTGCCGGCGGCGGCGAGCAGGTCGAAGGCCGCGTAGTTGGCGGGGAGGACGGGGCCGCGGCGCGACCCGCGCAGGGCGCGGCGCTGGAGGGCGCCGAAGTCCACGCGGCCGTCCCGCCAGATGACGACCTCGCCGTCGAGGACGGTGCCGGCCGGCAGGGCCCCGGCGGCCTCCGCGATCTCGGGGAAGGTGGCGGTCACGAGCCGGCCGGAGCGGGTCTGCAGGCGTACGGGGTCGGTGAGCACGACCATGCGGTGGCCGTCGAACTTCGGCTCGTACGCGCAGCCGCCGGGGAGGGCGTCGGCCGCGGGCACGGTGTCGACGCGGCGGGCCAGGGCGACGCGGACGGGGAGCGGGAGGGGATCGGTCACGAGGGGGCGCCCGTCACGGCAGGGTGCCGCGGCCGGCGGGGTCGTCCAGGGCGGCCAGCGGGTCGCCGTGGCCGGCGGCGCGCTGCAGGACCTCCTCCGGGGTGAAGGCGAGGTCCTCCGCCTTCCGGCAGGAGGCGACCTCGTCCCAGGTGACGGGCGTCGCGACGCCGGGGCGGTCGCGAAGCCGCAGGGTGTAGGGGCAGGCGGTGGTCTTCGCGGAGGCGTTCTGGGACCAGTCGATGAAGACCTTCCCGGCGCGCAGGCTGCGGGTCATGGAGAACACGACGAGGCCGGGGTGCTCGTCGCGCATGCGGGCGGCGAGCGCCTTGGCGTAGCCCGTGGCGGCGGCCTCGGTGGCGGGTCGCAGCGGCGCGTAGAGGTGGAGCCCCTTGCTGCCGGAGGTGACGGGGAAGGAGGGGAGCCCGTCGTCCTCCATCATCTGCCGCAGGCGTTCGGCGACCCGGCAGCACAGGACGAGGTCGGCGCCCTCGCCGGGGTCGAGGTCGAGGACGAGGCGGTCGTGGGCGTCACGTCCGCCCGCCACGGTCCACTGCGGGACGTGGACCTCCCAGGCGCCGAGGTTGGCCATGGCGACCAGGGCCGGGGTGGAGTCGACGACGATGTGCGGCTCGTCGGCCTCCCCGGCGGTGGTCACCCAGTCGGGCGTGCCGCCGGGCGGGCGTTTGGCGAACCAGCGCTGGGCGTTCGGGCCCTCGGGGGCGCGGACGAAGGAGGCGAGGCGCCCGGCGGCGTGCGGCACCAGCACCGGGGCGACGCGGGCGTAGTACTGCAGCAGCTGTGCCTTGGTGTGGCCGGTGACCGGGAAGACGACCTTGTCCAGGTGGGTGAGGACCACGCGGCGGCCGTCCACCTCGACCGTCTGCCGGTCGGGCGAGGCTGACGGGGCGGGCATAGTCTGGAAAGTCCCCGGAAAGGGACGAAAGTATGCGATCCATGTGGAAAGGTGCGATCGGCTTCGGGCTGGTCTCCATTCCGGTCAAGCTCTACGCGGCCACCGAGGAGCACGGCGTCTCCCTGCACCAGGTGCACGCCGAGGACGGCGGCCGCATCCGCATGAAGCGGTTCTGCGAGAAGGAGGGCAAGGAGGTCCCCTACGCGGAGATCGCCAAGGGGTACGAGGACGAGACCGGCCGCACGGTGGTGCTCACCGACGAGGACCTGGCCGCCCTGCCCCTGCCCAGCAAGAAGCTGATCGACGTGCTCGCCTTCGTCGACGCCGACGAGATCGACCCGCTGTCCCTTTCCCGGGCCTACTACGTCGGCGCGGAGACCGCCGCCGCCAAGCCGTACGTCCTGCTCCGCGAGGCCCTGAGCAGCAGCGGCAAGGCCGCCGTCACCAAGATCGCGCTGCGCACCCGCGAGTCCTTGGCGCTGCTGCGCGTCCACCAGGACGTGCTGGTCCTGCACACGATGTACTGGCCCGACGAGCTCCGCGCCGCGGAGGGGCTGGCGCCGCCGGAGAAGGTCACCGTGCGGCCGCAGGAGCTGAAGATGGCGCAGAGCCTGATGGACACCCTTTCCGAGGACTTCGACCTGGAGTCGATGCACGACGAGTACCAGCACGCCCTGGACGAACTCGTCGCCGCCCGGCTGGAGGGCGAACCCGTCCCCGAGATGGCCGAGGTCACCGCCGCCCCCGACAACGTGGTGGACCTGATGGCCGCGCTCCAGGCCAGCATCGACGCCCGCGGCGGGGAGAAGGCCGGAGCCAAGAAGACCGCCTCCGGCAAGGCCCCGGCGAAGAAGACGGCCGCCGGGAAGGCCCCCGCGAAGAAGACGGCGGCCAAGAAGACCGCGGCGAAGAAGACGGCGCCCCGCAAGAAGGCGGGCTGAGGACGCGTCAGACGGGTTCGCGCAGCAGCTCGACCGCCTCGGGGAAGGTGAGCCCCCCGCCCTCGCCGTAGGCAGCCGCGAAGTCCTCCTCGCCCAGGTACCCGCGCAGCCGCACCGCGTCCTCGTCCATGCTCGTCCGCTCCCACGGGGTGCAGGCGGTCTGCCGCAGCGCGTCGTGCGCGCCCAGCACCACCGCGGCGCGGCGCGCGGGGCCGCGGACGCCGTCGCCGCTGCGCAGCCCGGCGATCCCGGTGAAGAGCGCGACGCCCGGCGGGAAGAGGAGCACGCCCAGGCGCGGCCCGATGACCGGGCTGAGCGGATGCCCCTCCATGTAGGCGACGGACTCGGCGAGATGGGGCAGCCCCCCGTACGGGTCGCCGGCCATGCCGGTGAGCCAGCCGCGGATGGCGGCGAGCAGTCCGACGATGAACGAGGGCATGCCGCGCGGCGGGTCGGCCTGCATGGCGTCGAGCAGCGCGAAGGCCTCGTCCAGTTCGCCGCGCCGGGCGAGCAGGGCGATGAGCAGCACCCTGCCGTAGTAGCCCGCGTCGTCGCCCACCGGCCGGAAGGACGCGGCCTCGGCGACTCCCGCACGGATCAGCCGCTCCCCCTCCCCCAGGTCGCCGGCGTTGGCGAGGGCGTCGCCGAGGCGGACCATCATGATCGGCACGTGCTGGTACGCACCGAGCTTGCGGGCGAGCTCGATGGCCAGACGGCAGCTGTCCGCGGCACGCGCCCAGTCGCCGGCGTTGGCGCTCGCCTCGGCCTCCGCCGCCAGCGCCTCGGCCATGCCCCAGTCGTCACCGACCCGGCCGAACAGCTCCCTGGCCTCGCGGATGTCGTCCATGGAGGCGTCGAGCCGGCCCTCCACGTCGTTCATCACCTTGGCGCGGAACTGCAGCGCGAACGCCAGCTCCCACACCCGGCCGTGCAGCCGGCAGCTCTCCACCGTGCCGTCGATGAGCTCGGCCATGCGGTCGAAGCGGCCGGTCAGCATCGCGCCGAGCACGCGGAACAGCCCGGGCCGCAGGCTGGACTGCGGCAGCTCCGGCGGGTAGGCCTCGATGATCGCCTCGCCCAGACCGACCAGCCTCGGGTCGTTCCACACGTCGTGCTCGCCCATGTACGCGAACACCTCACCGGTGCGCACCCAGCGCCGCGCCTCGGTGAGCTGCTGCGGCGTCATCGGCGGCGGGTCCTCCAGCGGCCCGCGGTCCAGCGGCGGGAGCCGCAGCGGCTCGGCGAAGGCGTCCACCGGGCTCATCGCGACCACCACGGCGGGCCAGTGGCCGATCTCGCTGCGGTAGTTGCGCATCTCCCAGAACCAGCTGCAGGCCAGCACCAGGCAGAGCGCCTCCTGCTCGTCCCCGGTGTCCACCGCCCGGCGGATCGCCGCCCGCAGGTTCTCGTGCTCGCGCTCCAGCCGGTCCAGCCAGAGCAGTTGGCGCGGTCCGCGCAGCTCGGGGTCGGCGGTGCGGACGTACTCGCGGAAGTACGTGGTGTGGCGGCGCCCCACGGTGTCGCGCTCACCGGCCTCGTCGAGGCGTTCGGCCGCGTACTCGCCGATCGTCTCCAACATCCGGTAGCGCGCGCCGTCCTCGGCGAGGTCGGCGACGACCAGCGACTTGTCGACGAGCGAGGCCAGGACGGAGGCGACGTCACGGGCGTCCACGGCGCCGCCGTCCTCGCCGCACACCGCCTCGGCGGCGGCCAGGTCCCAGCCGCCGGCGAACACGGCGAAGCGTCGCAGCACGATCCGTTCGGCCTCGCTGAGCAGGCCCCAGCTCCAGTCGACGACCGCGCGCAGCGTCTGCTGACGGGGCAGTACGGTGCGACTGCCCGCGGTGAGGATGCGGAAGCGGTCGTCGAGCCGGTCCGCGAGCTGACGGGGCGTCATCATCCGGAGCCGGGCCGCGGCCAGTTCGATGGCGAGCGGCAGTCCGTCGAGCCTGCGGCACAGCTCGGCGCAGGCCTCCGGGTCCTCGTCCGGGGTGAATCCGGGGCGGGCCGCCGCGCCGCGGTCGGCGAGCAGCCGCAGGGCGGGGGTCTGCGGCAGCGGGTCCAGCGGCCGGATCAACTCGCCCGGCACGCCCAGCGGTTCGCGGCTGGTGGCCAGCACCGCCACACCGGGGCAGTGCGCGAGCAGCCGCTCCGCGAGCTCCGCGGCGGCGCCGATCACGTGCTCGCAGTTGTCCAGCACCAGCAGCATGCGGCGCTCCGCGCAGTACTCGGTGAGCTGCAGCAGCGGGTCCTTGGCGGCGGCCCCCTTCGCCTCGGCCGCCAGCGCCGCCTCGGTCGCCGAGGCCGCGTGCAGCAGCGTCTCGCGCAGGCCCAGCGCGTTCACCACGGCGACGGCCACGGTGCGCGGGTCCTCCACGGGCGCCAGTTCCGCGAACCAGACGCCGTCCGGCCAGCGCCCGGCGACCAGGTCGCCGGCCTCCTGCGACAGGCGGGTCTTGCCGGTGCCGCCGGGACCCGTGACGGTGACCAGCCGCGCCACCGCCAGGTCCTCGGCGATCGCGGACAGGTCCGCCTCGCGGCCGACGAAACTGGTCAGCCGGGCCCGCGCGTTGCCGAGCCGCGCCGGGCCCCCGGAGGGTGGCGCCGGCGCGACGACCCCGGCGGGGGCGGAAGGATTCAGCAGCTCGGCGTGGAGGGCGCGCAGCTCCGGACCCGGATCGGTGCCCAGCGTGTCGGCGAGCTCGCGCCGCACCTCCTCGTACGCCACCAGCGCGTCGGCGCCCCGGCCCGCCTCGCGCAGCGCACGCAGCCGCAGCACCTGCACCGCCTCGTTCAGCGGATGGGCCACCGCCAGCTCCACGGCCTCCGGCAGCACCTGCTCCGCGCGGCCGAGCGCCACCTCGGCGGTGATCCGCAACCGCCGGGCGTCCAGCCGCAACGCGTCGTAGCGGGGCGCGACGGACCCACGGTCCGGGAGGTCGGCGAGCACCGGGCCGCGCCACAGCGCCAACGCGGAGTCCAGGGCCTCGGCGGCCTTGGCGGCGTCGCCGTCGGCGAGCGCCCGGCCGCCGTCCTCCACGAGCCGCTCGAAGCGGTACAGGTCCACGGCGTCCGGCGCGGCGACCAGGCGGTAGCCGCCGTCCACCGAGCCCACGGCCTCATGACCCACGGCCCGGCGCAACCGGGCGACCAGGGCCTGCAGCGCCCCGGTCGCGTCGGCGGGCGGTTCGCCCTCCCACACCTCGTCGATCAGCGCCTCGGTGGTCCGCACCCGCCCGGGGCGCAGCGCCAGCGCGGCGAGCAGCGCCCTCAGCCGCGTACCGGCCAGCGGCACGACGGTGCCGTCGCCGCGGTGAGCCTGGGTCGTCCCGAGAATGCCGTAACGCACGCCCCCATTCTGTCCGAGCGGCGAGCAACTCCGCCCCCGGGTTGCGATTGCCGCCCGGGGTGCGTTCCGTTGGGCCCGTCGTTCGTGTGCGGGTTGTTTGCGCCTGCGGGCGGCTGCGCCGGGCCGCCCAGCGGTTGTGTGCGGCCCGTTGTCGCGTGCGGGTGCGTTGCGGCTGCGGGCGGCTGCGCGGGCCGCCCAGCGGTTGTGTGCGGCCCGTTGTCGCGTGCGGGTGCGTTGCGCCTGCGGCGGGCGGTTTCCCCGCCGCCCGCCCGGTTGCCCGGCGCGGTCAGTGACCGCCTCGCGCGGTCGTTGTGGGGTCGGTGCCGCGCCGGCGCACCTCCTCGGCGCTCGCGGCGCTGCCCCACATCATCCGGCACCGCACGCACCGCTCGTCGCCTGCGGGGGCACCCCGCCACACCCCCTCCTGCCGTGTAGGCGACTAACGGCCGGGGGGGTGAGGAGGCGGTCCGGGGTTGCCGCAAGTGCCCCACTCACCCCCCACCGGCCGTCATGCGCCGCGACAACGGGAGGGGGTGTGGCGGGGTGCGCCCATGGGGGTCCCCCCGGCCGAAGGCTGGGGGAGACGAGCGGCGAACCCGGCGCCCAATGATGTGGACGCAAACCGCGAGCGCTGTGGGGGTCCCCCCGGCCGAAGGCTGGGGGAGTGCGCCGGCGCGCCACCGACCCCACGCCAACGGAGCGCAGGCCCGCACTGACCGCGCCGGGCAATCGGGAGGGAGGGTGGGGGAGAAACCGCAACAGCAACAACCGCGGCGCCGCGGACGAAGAACCGGTCACATCCCTTCGCACCCCTCCGCCCGAAACTCCCCCATCGACGTCGTGGCGTTCCCGTCCCGGTCCGTACCCGGCACCCCCTCCCCCTTGTACCAGCGGACCTGCCCGGGCTCGAGGCTCGCGAACTGCGCCGCCGTGAACGTCACGTGCGCCGTCGACGAGGAGTTGTCCCCGGTCCAGCCGTACAGGCTGTACGTGCGGTGCGGTGCGAAGGGGGCCGACGCCAGCACCTCCGCCCGCCAGCCCCTGCCGCCGCTCTCCAGCGACCACACCGTGAACCCCGTGGCCGGCTTCGCGCGGCTCCACCTGCCGAGGCGGGCCGAGTCGTCCGCGTCGTCGGAGTCGTACAGCGTGGCCCCGTCGATGTGGTCGCGGCAGACCAGCATCACCCCCAGCGGCCTGCCGTCCTCGCTCACGGCGATGCCGGTGACCCCGCCCACCGCCACGGTGCATCCCGTCAGCGTGCCGCACACGGCGATGCCGAGCAGCGCCGGCACGGCGAACCTCTTCCACGTCATGGCTCCCCCGTCCTGACCCCGTCCTCGGGCCCCCCGGCCCCGGACGACTTCAGGGTGCGCCCGCCATGACCCCCGCGGCGACGGAGCGGATGCGATCGATGACGTATCGCAACGCGGTCGCGACCCGGGCGTCGCCGCAGGGCCGCAGGAACGTCCGGCGTCGCCGGGGCGTTATCCCGCCGTGGGTGTGCCCGGCGGCGGCCGGATGGCATGATCGGGCGGCCAGCACCACGACCGATGTCGCACCGCCTCCGCAGGAGCCCGCACGATGACCACCGCAGCAACCCGCAGTGAACGGCAGATCAGCCCGATCTTCCTGGGCCTGGCCGCGATCATGGCCGTGTCGGGCTGGGCGGTGTGGACGGACTTCTCCACCAGCACCGGCTTCGCCGTGTTCCTGTTCGTCGTGTCCGGCTGGATCGTCTCCCTGTGCCTGCACGAGTACGCGCACGCCCGTACCGCGCTGCACGGCGGCGACATCTCGATCGGGGCCAAGGGCTACCTGACCCTGAACCCGCTGAAGTACACGCACGCGCTGCTGAGCATCGTGCTGCCGGTGATCTTCGTGATCCTGGGCGGCATCGGCCTGCCCGGCGGCGCCGTCTTCATCGAGCGGGGCAGGATCCGGGGCCGCTGGAAGCACAGCCTGATCTCGGCCGCGGGCCCGCTGACCAACGTGCTGTTCGCGATCGCCCTGATGCTGCCCTTCACCTTCGGCGTCGTCACGCTGGACCAGGCCCACGCGCCCTTCGCGTCCGCGCTGGCGTTCCTGGCGATGCTGCAGGTCACGGCGGCGATCCTGAACCTGCTGCCGGTGCCGGGCCTGGACGGCTACGGCGTGATCGAGCCCTGGCTGTCGTACCGGACGCGGCGCCAGCTGGAGCCGTTCGGGCAGTTCGGACTGCTGGCCGTCTTCGGTGTGCTGTGGATCCCCGAGGTCAACGCGGCGTTCTTCGGCTTCGTCGACTCCGTGACGGCGGTCTTCGGGATCCCGGACGGGCTGTCGAGCCTGGGCTACGCCTTCTTCCAGTTCTGGAAGGGCGACCCGTTCAGCCAGTGATCCGCTGCTCGGCGGACTCCCGCTCGGCCTTCGCCTTGCGCAGGTAGTACCAGCACATGTTGCTGGTGAGGCCCGCGATCAGGATCCAGAAGACACCGAGCCAGCTGCCCTCCACGAAGGACACGACGGCGGCGGCCACGGCGAGCGCGCACAGGACGAGCGCGTAGAGGGCGAGGCGGGGCATGGGGGGCGGCTCCTGTCGGGTCGGTCGCGAACCCGCCCATTGTCCCCCATGCCCCCGCGGGCCTAGACGTCGGTCAGGCGCAGACCGGCGTGGGCCTTGTAGCGGCGGTTGACCGAGATCAGGTTGGCGACCAGCGCCTCCACCTGGTGCGCGTTCCGCAGCCGGCCGGCGAAGACGCCGCGGATGCCGGGGATGCGCGCGGCCAGGGCCTGGACCAGGTCGGTGTCGGCGCGGCTGTCGCCGAGCACGAGGACGTCGGTGTCGATCGAGTCGATCTCCGGGTCCTCGAGGGTCACCGCGGACAGGTGGTGGAAGGCGGCGGTGACGCGGGACTCCGGCAGCAGCGCGGCGGCCTGTTCGGCGGCGCTGCCCTCCTCGGGCTTGAGGGCGTAGGCGCCCTGCTTGTCGAAGCCCAGCGGGTTGACGCAGTCGACGACGAGCTTGCCGGCGAGCTCGCCGCGCAGCGCCTGGAGGGTCTCGCCGTGGCCCTCCCACGGGACGGCGACGATGACGACGTCGCTGCTGCGGGCGGTCTCGGCGTTGTCGGCGCCCCGCACCCCGAGGCCGAGCCGGTCGGCCGTGGCCTGGGCGCGGTCCGCGGCGCGCGAGCCGATGACCACCTGCTGGCCGGCCTTGGCGAGCCGGTACGCCAGGCCGCGGCCCTGCGGGCCGGTGCCGCCGAGGACGCCGACGACGAGGCCGGACACATCCGGCAGCTCCCAGGGGTCCTTCGCCGGGGCCTTGGGGGCGGGGGTCTCATTGCCACTGTCAACAGTCATACCGCGATCCTGCCAGGTGGGGGCGGTGCATGGCCCGCGCAGGCGTTGTGACGCGTCCCTCGCCGCCCGGCCGGTCCACGCTCCCTCCGCCCCGCCGCAGGGCGCTCCGCGGTGCGTGAAAGCCCCCGTACACACCGGTATTGGCTCGGGGGACGACGGATGTGAGGTATGACATCGGTGTTGCCTCCCGATGCGCGGCCGCGGGGTGGACGCCGGACGTCCCTTGTCCCGAGCGCGCCGCTCGGGAGAGCTGACGGAACGTCAAAAGCGCACGACAGCACAGGGAAAGGCGGCCGCCCGTGACCAGAACCGTCGGCAGGAGCCGCGGCCCGAGGCTCCAGGACCGCATCATCGAGCTGATCCACGAGCAGCGGCTCGCCCCCGGCGCCACCCTGCCGACCGAGCCTCAGTTGATGGACCTGCTCGGTGCGAGCCGCAACAGCGTGCGCGAGGCGGTGCGCGCGCTGCAGGCGCTCGGCATCGTCGAGATCCGGCACGGCACGGGGACGTTCGTCGGAGAGGCGCCGCTGCGGGTGCTGATGCCCTCGCTCACCTTCCACCTGCGGTCCCGGGTACGCGCCCTCGCCGACCTCGTCGCGGTGCGCGAGCTGCTCGAGGTCGGCCTGATAGGCGAGGTCGCCGGGACGATACCGGCCCAGCGGCTGGACGAACTCGACGCGCTCGCCGCCCGGATGGTCGACGACCCCGACGCGGACCGGGCCTTCCACGCGCTGCTCTACGCCTCCTGCGGCAACGAGCTCGTGCTGCAGCTCGTCGACCTGTTCCGGAGCGCCTACCACGAGGTCGGCGCCGCCCTGGCGCCCGCCGACGACCCGGTCGAGCGCGTCGTCGCCAACCACCGCGCCGTCGTCGGCGCGCTGCGCACCGGGGACGCGGGCGCGGCCAGGGCCGCCATGCGGCGGCACTTCACGGACGTACGGGAGCGGGTGTCCAGGGCCCTGCCCGCGGACGGCGCGGACTGACCCCGTTCGGGTGAGCACGGCGCGAAGCGGGGCCGGACCGGTGCAGGGTCCGGGAGGATGCGGTGCATGGATGCCGTACGGGTCGAGGTCGTCCGTGAACTGCTGGCCGGGAGCGAGTGGCCGGAGCTGACCCGGTCCTTCGCCGGCTCCCTGCGCGGGTCCGTCCGCCGGGGGCCGGCGGGCGGGCTGCTGCTGGTCGGCAGCGGGGAGTACGAGCCCTGGCACATGGCGGCCCATCTGGACGACGAGGCCGCCTGGAGCGGGCTGCCGGAGCTGTCGCCGACGCTGGTGCGGCACCGAGTGCCGCCGGGCGCGCCCGCGCACCTCGCGGTCGGGACGGCCCGCCTGGAGACGGCGCGCAGGGGCGAGACGGTGCTGGTGGTCACCCCCGAGCGCGCCGAGGCCGGGCTGCTGGAGCGGGTGGAGGACGCGCGGCGCTCCGGCGCGACGGTGCTGGCGATGGACGCGGGCGACCCGGAGCTGCGCGGTCTGGCGCACGAGGCGCTGACCGTGCCGCCGGAGCCCTCCGAGGTCGGCATGGACGTGCTGCAGCACCTGGTCAGCGCGGCGGCCGGACGCCGGGTGCGGCTGCGGGACCGGCTGCCCCGACTCGCGCGGCTCGCCGAGCACTTGGTGTCGCCACCGCCCGCGAGCTGGTAGGAAGCGGTCCATGACCGCAACCGGGACCGATCCGCTCCGCCCGCTGCGCGGGGTCGTACCACCTCTGTGCACCCCGCTCACGGAGACGGGGGACGTGGACTCCGAGGGCCTGCGCGCCCTGGTCCGGCATGTGCTCTCGGCCGGGGTGCACGGGGTCTTCGCCCTGGGGTCCAGCGGCGAGACGGCCTTCCTCACCGACGCGCAGCGGCGCACCGCGCTCACGGCGGTCGTGGAGGCCGTCGGGGGCCGGGTGCCCGTGCTCGCCGGCGTCGTCGACATGACCACGCCGCGCGTCCTGGAGCACGCGCGGGCCGCCGTCGCGGCGGGCGCCGACGCCCTGGTGGCGACCGCGCCCTTCTACGCGGCGACGCATCCGGTGGAGATCGCCGACCACTTCCGGCGGGTGCGGGACGGGGCCGGCGGGCTGCCGCTGTTCGCGTACGACATCCCCTCGGCGGTGCACACCAAGCTGCCCGCCACGACCGTGCTGGCCCTCGCGGAGGAGGGCACCCTGGCCGGCCTGAAGGACAGCAGCGGCGCCGACGGCCCCATGCGCCGGCTGCTCACCGAGTTGCGCCACCGCGGCCTGGACTCCTCCTTCGCCCTGCTCACCGGGTCCGAACTCGCCGTGGACGGCGCCCTGCTGGCGGGCGCGCACGGCGTCGTCCCCGGCCTCGGCAACGTGGATCCGCACGGCTACGTACGGCTCCACGCGCACGCCGTCGCGGGACGCTGGCGCGAGGCCGCGGCGGAGCAGGACCGGCTCGCGCGGCTCTACGCCATCGTCGACGCAGGGGCGGACTCCACTGCGATGGGCCCGAGTTCCTCGGCGCTGGGCGCCTTCAAGGCGGCGCTGCGGCTGCGCGGCGTCATCGGCTGCGCGGCCACGGCGCCCCCGCAGGTCCCGCTGGACGACACCGCCGTCGCGGTGGTCCGGCAACGACTGGCGGCCGCGGGGCTGATGCGCTGACGACGCTGCCCGCCACCGGGTCCCGCGCGGGGCGGCCCCGCGGTCGCCGGTGACGCCGGTCGAGGACAGGCGGGCCGCATCGGTGCCTCGCGGCCGCCGCCCGACCCGCCCGCCCGACCCGGCCGCTCGCGGGGCACGCGCGGAAAAATCCGGTTGCGCCGGGAGGCCCGTGCACGGAGCATGCGACCTCGTGTCCAGACTCCTTCCCGACCTCGCACCGTGGCGGACCTCGCGCGACTTCCGCCTGATGTGGTGCGCGGGCCTGATCACGACCTTCGGCAGCTTCCTGACCTTCGTGGCCGTCCCTGTCCAGGTCAAGGAGCTGACCGGCTCCACCCTCGCGGTCGGCGCCCTCGGCGCCGTCGAACTGGTGCCGCTGATCGTCTGCGGCCTCTACGGCGGGGCGCTCGCGGACGCCCTGGACCGGCGCAAGCTCATCCTGTGGACGGAGGCGGCCCTCGGGGTGCTGTCGGCCGTGCTGCTGGTCAACGCCCTGCTGCCGCGGCCGGTGCTCTGGCCGTTGTACGTGGTCGCCGCGCTGACCAGCGCGCTGGGCGGGCTCCAGCGGCCGGCACTGGACGCGATCGTGCAGCGCATCGTCCCGCACGGGCAACTGACCGCCGCCGCCTCGCTGAACGCGCTGCGCTGGCAGATCGGGGCGATCGCGGCGCCCTCCCTCGCGGGTGTGCTGATCGCTTACGCGGGCCTGCGATGGGCGTACGCCGTCGACGCCCTCACCTTCGCCCTCTCGGTCGTCCTCGGCCTCGGGCTGCGGCCCTCACCGCCCTCGCACGACGCCAAGCGCCCCTCGCTGAGCTCGATCGCGGAGGGAGCGCGCTACGCGTGGAGCCGCAAGGAACTGCTGGGCACCTACGTGGTGGACATCGCGGCGACCGGTCTGGCCTTCCCGATCGCCGTGTTCCCCTTCATGGCGGACGACCTGGGCGCGCCCTGGTCGCTGGGCCTGATGTACGCGGCCCTGCCGGCGGGTGCGCTGCTGATGAGCCTCACCGGCGGCTGGTCGTCGCGGGTGCACCGGCACGGGCGGGCGATCGTGCTGGCCGCGGCGGGCTTCGGCCTGTGCATGGCGGCGGCGGGCTGGTCCCGCAACGTATGGCTGGTGCTGGCCTTCCTGGCGCTGGCGGGTGCGTTCGACATGGCCAGCGGGGTGTTCCGGGCGACGATCTGGAACCAGACCATCCCCGACGCGCTGCGCGGCCGGCTGGCCGGCATCGAACTGCTCTCCTTCACCATCGGCCCCCAGTTCGGCCAGGTGCGGGCCGGCGGCTCGGCCGCGCTGCTGGGCCTGCGCACCTCGGTGTGGACCGGCGGGCTGGCGTGCGTGGCGGCGGTCGGGGCGCTGGCCGCCTGCCTGCCGACGCTGATGGCGTACGACGCCCGGACCAACGAGCACGCCGTGGGCATGCGGAAGGCGGCGGAGGACACGGTGTCCTCCGCCGCCTGACCCGTGGGGGCCGGGGTCCGATCAGCCGGTGAAGCCGGCGGTGATCGAGGTGAACTGCCAGGTGCTCTGGCTGATGCCCGAGCAGTTGCTGGTCACGCCGCCGCCGGGGCACGGGCGGTCCCGGTTGACGGCCCAGTAGGCGAGCCGGGCGAGGTGGTGGGAGTTGGCCCAGTCCCGGATCTGGGTCCAGATGGCCGGGGTGGTGTTCTCCTGCTGGTCGCTCAGCCCGTTCATGCCGGAGATGCCGAGGTGGGCGTAGGCGGTGGCGTCGTCCCAGCCGAAGGTGGACTTCAGCTTGGCCTTCAGGCCCTCGGCGGCGTTCACGGTGTTGCCGTACATGTCGGCGCCGCCGCCGAAGTCGAACGGCATGATCGTGAAGACGTCGATGTTGGCGCCGAGCGCGTTGGCCCGCTCGACGAGGCGGTTGCCCCAGTAGCTCGGGCCTGTCGTCGACGTGCCGAAGGTGACGATCGTCCGGATGCCGGGGTTGTTCTGCTTGACGATCTTGAGCGCGTTCAGGACGCGGTCCTGGACGACCTCGCTCTCGAACTCGTCGGTGTTCTCGATGTCGACGTCGATCGCCTTGAGGGCGTAGGCGTCGATCACCTTCTGGTACGCGCCGGCGAGCGCCTCGGGCGTGGAGCAGTTGGGGCCGAGCTTGTTGCCGCTCCAGCCGCCGATGGACGGGACGATGTCGCCGCCCGCGGCGCGGATCGCGTTGATGGTGGACTGGTCGGTGCCGCCGGTCAGCGGCCGGGAGCCGTCCCAGGCGGGGTTGCAGCCGCCGGAGGAGAGGATGAAGGCCATCGTGAACCACTTGATGCCGGTGGCGCTCATCACCGTGGCCGGGCTCGGCGGGTCGCCCCAGCCGAGGTAGAGGTAGGGCGCGGCCTGCTTGAAGCCGGTGCCCCCGCCACCGCCCGCGTTGGTGGTGACGGTGACGGCGTTGGAGGCGGCGGAGGTGTTGCCCGCGGCGTCGCGCGCCTTGACGGTGAAGGTGTACGAGGTGCTCGCGGCCAGGCCGGTGACGGTGGCGGAGGTGCCGGTCACGGTGGTGGCCAGGCTGCTGCCGCGGTAGACGTCGTAGCTGGTGACGCCGGTGTTGTCGGTGGCGGCGTTCCAGGACAGCGAGACGCTGGAGGAGGTCTTGCCGGTGGAGGTGAGGCCGCTGGGCGCGGTGGGCGCCTGGGTGTCACCGCCGCCCCCGCCGCCGGGGCCGTCGAGGCTGATGTCGTCGGCGTTGTAGGTGCCCTGCGCGTACCAGCCGTGCACGTAGATCTGGACGCTGGTCTGCGAGGCGCCGGTGGTGAAGGGGACGGTCAGCTGGGTGTACGAGGCGGCGGACGGGGTCCAGGTGGACGCGCCACCGGTCACCCCGAGGTAGACGTACGCGCCGCGCACCCAACCGGTCAGCGAGTACGCGGTGTTGGGCTGCACGGAGACGGTCTGGGTGCACTGGGCGGTGTCGCTGCTGCTGACGGCGCCGGCGAGTGCCTTGGTGCCGCTGTGCACGGGGCTGCCGACGACCGATCCGCCGGAGCAGGACCAGCCGGAGAGGCTGCCGCTCTCGAAGCCCGGGTTGGCGACGAGGTTGGCGGCGTGGGCGGTGCCGGGCAGGGCGATCAGACTGCCCGCGGCGGCGAGGAAGGCGGCGGTGACGCCGGCGAGGATGCGGGATCTGCGCGATCCGGTACGGGGGACATGACGACGGAAGAGCACGTGACCTCCCAGTGGGGGGCGGCGGGGGGCTGCGCTGTGCGAGTGGTCTGGACCGTTGGTCTGGACCTGTCATCGCGGATTGAAGCGAAGTGTCGTGCTCCCGTCAAGAGGTCCGGGCCGCTGCCGCTTCCTGGTACGGCAGTGGCCCGGACCGGCCACGGGGTCCCCCGGTCAGCCGACGCGTTCGATGCGCGCCTTCCTGATCAGGAACTTGCCGGGCTCCCGGACCTGTTCGAAGGCCGCGTTGTTCAGTAGCGCACAACTGCCGGAGGTCGAGGTCACCGACACCGTGGTCGACTTGTTGTTGTCCAGGTTGGTCACCTTGAGCTTGGTGCCCAGCGGGAACTGGTTGCTGGAGGCGGCGGGTGCGCCGCCCTCGCCGGAGAGGGTGACCGTCGAGCCCGCGCAGACGACCTGGCCGACGGCGCCGCCGGCCGGCGGCGCGGCCTGACCCTGGTTCTGGCCTTGGTTCTGCCCCTGGTTCTGGTTCTGGCCCTGCTGGTTCTGGCCCTGCTGACCCTGACCCTGGCCGGCGGGGGCGGCGGGCGCCGCGGGCGCCGTCTGCGCGGCACCGCATCCGGAGGCCTCCCGCTGCACGTTGATCTGCTTGATCACCGCCTCGCGGTTGGCGATCCGGGCCGCCGACTGGGAGTCGGGATTGGCGCGTTGGGCCGCGATGAAGCTCTCGTTGTTGCGCAGCGCCTGGTCGAGCCCGTCGCACACCACCGACGCATGACCCATGCTCATGGTCACCACGGCGAAACCGCCGGCCAGGGTGGCCGCGCCGGTCATGAGCGCGATCTTCTGCTTGGTGCTCATCGTGCGTTTCCTGGACATGGGGCCCCTTTCCTCCGACCGGCCGTCGGTCGGATCCGGTCCACGTGCCCTTGGAAACGGAGCGTCGTTGGTCTGGACCTCAATCCGTTCGGAATCTCGGACAGGAAGGGGCCGTCTGTGCTACGGGTCGGTAGCTTCGCCGTCCCAGCGGACCACCAGCCGCCCGCCCTCCTCCGTGACCTCGTGCCCGAACCCGGCGCAGGCGCGCCGGAACCGCCGGGCGATCCAGGCCCGTTCACCACGGTCGGCCAGCCGGGTGAAGCAGAAGTCGAGGGCGATCGGCACCGCCTCCAGCCGGACGGGGCGGTGTCCGGCGGGGTCGAAGGTGACGAGGAAGAACAGGCCGCGGTCGTTGCGCAGCCGCGGATCGGTCGCGTAGTCGTCGACGAAGTCGCCGAGGTCGTAGAGCACCCCGTCCGTCACGCCGTGGAAGACGTGCGCGGAACTGCCCGCCACGAGCGTGGCGCCCGCCGTGCGCAGGGCCGCGGCGGCCTCCCGGATGTAGCGGGCCGGGCCGGTGGTCATGTTGGGCCCCCAGTGCGGGGTGACGAGCACCGCCGCCGTCCGCGCGCCCAGGCTCGCGACGCCGTCGGAGAGCCAGCCCGGCACGCCCTCGCTCAGGTCCGCGTAGGCCACCCCGGGGCGGTCCGGTCCCGCGGCGTACTCCGCCGGATGGTCGGTGACGCCGACGACGCCCAGGCCCGGGCGGCCCCCCGCGCCCCCGGGGCCGCCCAGCACCGCCGGGGCGCGCGCCGCGCTCTCGTCCGGTCCGGCCCCGACGGCGGCGATCCCGGCGGCGGCCAGGTGCTCCAGCGTGTCCAGCAACGCCGTCCGGCCGTAGTCCAGGGCGTGGTTGTTGGCCAGGTTGACGCAGCTGACGCCCAGGTGCGTCAGGGCGCGCACGGCGACGGGCGGGGCGCGGAAGAAGAAGGGCTTGAAGGGGTCGGGCCAGGGCTCACCTCGGTCGGAGATCGCGCACTCCAGGTTGAGGACGAAGAGGTCCGCCTCCCGCGCGACGGCCACGACCTCCTCGGAGAACAGCGCCTCCGGAGGGGCCTCGGCCAGCCGCGCGGCCACCATGCGGCCGAGCATGGTGTCACCGGCCAGACCGAGCTTCACCCCTCCATCCTGCACCCGGCGCCGGCGGCCGGGTCAGTCCTCCCCCTCCTCCCGCGCGCGGTCCTTCCACCGCGGGTCGTTCTCCCACTGCAGGTTCCGCTCGGCGGCCGTCTCCATCGCCCGCTCCGCGTCCGCGCGGCTCGGGTACGGCCCCATCCGGTCCTTGGCGGGGCACTCCGGCCCCTCCTCGACCTTGTGGTGCTCGATGCAGTAGAACCACTCGCCGGGCTTCCCCGCGGGCTTGCGGACTCGCCTGAACAGCGCCATCGTCCCTCCTCGTACGACGTCCTGCCGCCATGCTGCCCGACCGGCCGCCGATACACTCGCTGACATGTCTGTCCTGGTTCCCGGCAAGCTCTCCCCCACCCGTCCCGTGCCCGCCTCGATCCCGCGTCCGGAGTACGTGGGCAGGCCCGCACCGCGGCCGTACGACGGCCCGGAGGTGCAGTCGGCGGAGACGATCGAGAAGATGCGGATCGCCTCGCGGATCGCCGCGCGGGCCATGGAGGAGGCGGCGAAGGCGATCGCGCCGGGTGTCACCACCGACGAGCTGGACCGGATCGCGCACGAGTACATGTGCGACCACCAGGCCTACCCCTCGGACCTCGGGTACCGGGGCTTCCCCAAGTCGCTGTGCTCCTCCATCAACGAGGTCATCTGCCACGGCATCCCCGACTCCACCGGGCTGCGCGACGGCGACATCGTCAACCTGGACGTCACCGCCTACATCCACGGGGTGCACGGGGACACCAACGCCACGTATCTCGTCGGTGAAGTCGCCGAGGAATCAAGGCTGTTGGTGGAGCGCACCCGGGAGTCCCTGAATCGCGCCATCAAGTCGGTGAAGCCCGGACGGCAGATCAATGTGATCGGCCGGGTCATCGAGTCCTACGCCAAACGATTCGATTACGGTGTCGTGCGCGACTTCACGGGCCACGGCATCAATACCGCCTTCCACTCCGGCCTGATCGTCCCGCATTACGACGACCCGCGTGCGACCACGATCATGAAGCCGGGCATGACCTTCACCATCGAGCCGATGCTGACCCTGGGCACCCACGAGTACGAGATCTGGGACGACGGCTGGACGGTCGTCACCAAGGACCGCAAGCGCACCGCGCAATTCGAGCACACCCTCGTGGTGACGGACACAGGCGCGGAGATCCTGACGCTGCCTTGACCTCCTCATGGGGATTCCTTTACCAGAATGCGGCCAAGTCGCGATAGGCCTCGGATAGGTTAGGCAAGCCTTTCCCAGGAAAGGCTTGCCTAAGTCATAGCTTCCCGAGCCGCCTGGAGATCGCATGTCCGCCGTCCGCATGTCCGCAGTAGCCGCCGCCGGCATAGTGGTCGCCGTCACGGCCGTCACCGGGTGCGCGGAGAAGGCGGACGGCAAGGCGTCCGACGCCGTCACGGTGACCGCGACGGACACCAAGTGCGAGGTCTCCAGGACCACTTTCCCGGCCGGGCACGTGCAGCTGGCCGTCGAGAACAAGGGCTCCAAGGTCACCGAGGTCTACGTCTACACGCCCAGCGACAAGATCGTGACCGAGCGGGAGAACATCGGCCCCGGCACCAAGGCCACGATCACCGCCGAGATCAAGGCCGGTACGTACGAGATCGCCTGCAAGCCCGGCATGAAGGGCGACGGCATCCGCCAGAAGATCACCGTCACCGGCAAGGGCGCCGCCAAGAGCGACCCGCGCCTGGACGCCGCCGTGGCCGCGTACCGCAAGTACGCCCAGGAGCAGGCCGACCAGACGATCCCGGTGGTCCAGCAGTTCGCCGACGCCGTGAAGGCGGGCGACGTGGAGAAGGCCAAGTCGCTCTTCGCGTCCTCCCGGGTCGGCTGGGAGCGCACCGAGCCGGTGGCCGAGTCCTTCGGCGACATCGACCCGCTGACCGACACCCGCGAGGACGGCCTGGAGGACGGTCAGAAGTGGACCGGCTGGCACCGGCTGGAGAAGTCCCTGTGGCAGGACAAGAAGGCCGGGGCCGAGGAGGGCGCCCTCGCCGACCGGCTCGTCACCGACCTGAAGGACTGGCAGACCCGCGTCGGCAAGGCCGACATCACCGCCACCAGCATGGCCAACGGTGCCAAGGAGCTGCTGGACGAGGTCGCCACCGGCAAGATCACCGGTGAGGAGGACCGCTACTCCCACACCGACCTGTCGGACTTCCAGGCCAATGTCGAGGGCGCGATGAAGGCCTACGAACTGCTGAAGCCGGTCGCCGCCGAGAACGACGCGGCGCTCACCGCCGACCTCGACAAGCAGTTCCCGGCCCTGACGTCGCTGCTCGACAAGTACCGCAAGGACGGCAGCACCACGGAGTTCGTCTCCTACGACACCGTCGGCAAGGACCAGCGCAAGGAGCTCTCGGACGCGGTCAACGCGCTCGCCGAGCCCCTGTCGAAGCTCGCCGCGGCCGTCGCCAAGTAACCCCGGGGGGCTACGGACCATGTCCGATGAGAGTGTCACGTCGCGTCGCAGGGTGCTCGGCTGGACCGGTGCGGGTGTCGTCGTCGCGGCCGCCGCGGCCGGCGGCGCCGTGGCCGCGGTCCGCTCCGGGGACGACGTGCAGCCCGCGGGCGCCGCGGGCAGCGCGATCGCCTTCCACGGGGAGAACCAGGCCGGCATCACGACCCCGGTGCAGGACCGGCTCCACTTCGCGTCCTTCGACGTCAAGACCGAGGACCGCGAGGAACTGGTCGCGCTCCTGAAGGAATGGACCGCCGCCGCCCGGAAGATGACGCAGGGCCGGCCGGTCGGCGAGGGCGCGGTCGGCGGCCTCGCCGAGGCCCCGCCGGACGACACCGGTGAGGCGCTGGGCCTGCAGGCCTCCCGGCTCACCCTCACCATCGGCTTCGGCCCCTCGTTGTTCACGACGAAGGACGGCGCGGACCGCTTCGGGCTGAAGGCGCACCGCCCCGGGGCGCTGGTGGACCTGCCCAAGTTCCCCGGTGACGCCCTCGACCCGAACCGCAGCGGCGGCGACCTGTGCATCCAGGCCTGCGCGGACGACCCGCAGGTGGCGGTGCACGCCATCCGCAACCTGGCCCGGATCGGCTTCGGCAAGGTCGCGATGCGCTGGTCGCAGCTCGGCTTCGGCAAGACCTCCTCGACCACTCCCGAGGAGCAGACCCCGCGCAACCTGATGGGCTTCAAGGACGGCACGCACAACGTCGCGGGCTCCGACAGGGCCACCCAGGACGAGCACGTGTGGGTGTCCGCCGAGGACGGGCCGTCCTGGATGGCCGGCGGCTCGTACCTCGTCGCCCGCCGCATCCGGATGCACATCGAGACCTGGGACCGCACCTCGCTGCAGGAGCAGGAGCAGATCTTCGGCCGGACGAAGGGCGAGGGCGCCCCGATCGGCAGGCAGCGCGAGCACGACGCCCCGGACTTCAAGGCGATGCTCCCGGACGCGCACGTCCGGCTCGCGCACCCGGACAACAGCGGTGTGACGATCCTGCGCCGCGGCTACTCCTTCACCGACGGCACCGACGGCCTGGGCCGCCTGGACGCCGGGCTGTTCTTCATCGCGTACCAGCGCGACGTCCGGGACGGCTTCGTGCCGCTGCAGATGCGGCTGGCGAAGCTCGACTCCCTCAACGAGTACATCCAGCACGTGGGTTCGGCCGTCTACGCCGTACCGCCGGGCGTCCGGGACAAGGACGACTGGTGGGGCCGCGAGCTCTTCCGACACGACTGAGAGGAAGTACCGGCGGTGTTCGCCAACTACCTGATCGGGCTCCGTGAGGGCCTGGAGGCCAGCCTGGTGGTCTGCATCCTGGTCGCGTACCTGGTGAAGACCGACCGCAAGGACAAACTGCCGCCGGTCTGGCTCGGCGTCGGCACCGCGATCCTGGTGAGCATGGCCTTCGGCGCCGCGCTGCAGTTCGGCTCCTCCGAGCTGACCTTCGAGGCGCAGGAGGCCCTGGGCGGTTCGCTGTCGGTCGTCGCGGTCGGCCTGGTGACCTGGATGGTCTTCTGGATGCGGCGCACCGCGCGGCACCTGAAGGCCGAACTCCACGGCAGGCTGGACGCCGCGATCGCCATGGGCACCGGGGCACTGGTGATCACCAGCTTCCTCGCCGTGGGGCGTGAGGGGCTGGAGACCTCGCTGTTCATCTGGACCGCCGTGCAGGCCACCGACGACGGCGTGCGCCCGCTGGTGGGCGCGGTGCTGGGCCTGCTGACCTCGGTGGTGCTGGGCTGGCTGTTCTACCGGGGCGCGCTGCGCATCAACCTGGCCAAGTTCTTCACCTGGACCGGCGCCATGCTGGTGGTGGTCGCGGCGGGCGTGCTCGCCTACGGCTTCCACGACCTGCAGGAGGCCGGCTGGCTGCCGGGGCTGGGGACCGAGGCGTTCGACATCAGCGACCGGATCCCGCCGGACTCGTGGTACGGGACGCTGCTCAAGGGCGTGTTCAACTTCCAGCCGGACCCGACCTGGCTGCAGGTCGCGGTCTGGGCGCTGTACCTCGCGCCCACGATGTTCCTCTTCCTGCGCCCCGGCAGGGTCACCGCGCCGGCCGTCAAGCCGTCCGCCGCGGTTCCCGTCGGTGACGAGGGCTGAGGCCGGCGGGAGGTCCCGGACCGCCGCAGCCGGGTCAGTGCAGCCAGCCGGCCGTCTCGGGCTCGGGCTCGACCTGGGCCCCGGCGTCGGTCAGCACCCCGAGCAGCGGCAGCGGGTCGGGCAGCACCCGGTCGGGTCCGTGGCCTGCGAGCCACGCGACGGTGGCGCCGGAGGGCAGACGCGAGGGCGGGAGCAGCACGTAGCTGGCGCGGTGGTGCCAGCGCAGGCCCGGGTGCTCGTCGAGGGTCTCGGGATGGCAGTCCAGCTCGCACGGCCACCACTCGTCCTCGTCGGCCGTGGCACGGGTGGCGGTGAAGAACAGCATCCGCCCGTCGGAGACCGCGACGGGCCCGGCCGCGGAACCCTCGGCGGCCAGCCGCTCCAGGGCGATCCGGCCCGCCTCGGCGGGTACGTCCAGGACGTCGTGGGCGATGCCGGTGGCGGTGATGAAGTTGGCCAGGGGGTGCGCGCGCAGCCAGCGCCTGACCTGGTCCGCGTCCGTGGTGGCCTGGGTCTGCCAGGCGAAGGAGACGGGGTGCGTGCCCGGGGTGGGGCAGCCGATCCGGTCGCAGGAACAGCGGTAACCGGACACGGGCGACGGATGGGCGGCCGGCGCCAGCGGCAGGCCCGCGTCCGCGGCTTCCAGGAGGAGCTCGTCCCGGCGCAGGTCGTCCCCGTTCCGGCCACCGGCGGCCGCGCGGACCGCGGCCCCGTCCACTCCGGCACCGCGCTCCCCCGCTTTGCGGCGCAGCCAGTCGGACAACCTGCCCTTGGTGACCATCGAGCCCCTTTCCTCGCCCGTGAACCCTTGCTCCACCCTACGTAACGAGGGAAAGGCCGTAAGCGGAATCCACGGATGGTGGAAACCATCCTGCTCCCCGTCCGCATTCCGGCCGCGCGCGGGGTCCCCATGGAGGGCGGACCCCGTCCCGGGCGGATTCGGGCACGTTTCCCTTGTCCGCGCTGCCCTCGGCACCCGGGTCGGCGACCGGCACCGGCCTCCCCTCCGTGACCACCGTCACCCGCGGGAGGACGTGCCGTCCGCCCCGGAGGGCGGATCCGCGCTAGCCTGGTTTTCCGACAGGTTGTCGGCAACCCATTGACTTAGGGTCCCCTAAGTTGCGACGATTCCTGCAGGCCCGACGCAGGAGGATCCCCTTGACGCCAGCCCACGGCCCCGCGACCGCACCGTTCTCGGCCGTCATCCGCTCCGCCAGCCACGACCGGCACACCGAGGCCGAGACCTCGACGTTCATCGGCGACCTGCTCGGCGGCCGCCTGGGGGTCGCCGCGTACGCCCGCTACACCGAGCAGCTCTGGTTCGTCTACCGGGCGCTGGAGGACGCCGCCGCGCGACTGGCCGGCGACCCCGTGGCCGGCCCCTTCCTGCGTCCCGAGCTGATGCGCGTCGCCGCCCTGGAACGCGACCTGGACCACCTGCTCGCCCCCGGCTGGCGCGACCGCGCCGGCGCGCTGCCCGAGACCCTCGCGTACGCCCGCCGCGTCACCGAGACCGCCCGCGCGTGGCCGGCGGGCTACGTCGCCCACCACTACACCCGCTACCTCGGCGACCTCTCGGGCGGCCAGGTCATCCGCGGCATCGCGGAGAAGACCTGGGGCTTCTCCCGCAAGGGTGACGGCGTGCGCTTCTACGTCTTCGACGCGATCGGCAACCCCGCGGCGTTCAAGCGCGAGTACCGGAGCCTGCTGGACGCCCTGCCGGTCGACGAGCTCGAGAAGCAGCGCGTCGTGGAGGAGTGCCGGCGGGCCTTCGCCCACAACTCGGCGGTCTTCGCCGCGCTGGGCCGCGAGTTCCCGCTGACCGCCTGACCGCCCGACGGCCCGACGGCCTAGCCGAGGGGGGAGGTCCATCCCGAGGGGTCGACTCCGCCCGGGACCGGGGCCGCCGGGTCGTAGGGGGTGCGGGTGAAGACGAAGGAGCCGAGGTCGAGATGGCCGACGGTGCCGTCGGGGGCGCGCACCGCGCGGAGGGTCTCGCCGTCGTAGTAGCCGTCCAGGCCGGTCCAGGTGCCGTCCGGTTCCGCGCGGAAGCGGGCGCCGCGGGCGGTGCCGGACAGGGCGGTCAGTTCCAGGTCGCGGCCGGTGCGCAGGCGCAGGACGTGCGGAGCGGTGCCCCAGTACCAGGGTCCGGTGAGGGCGAGCAGCTCCGGGTCGGGGTCGGAGACGGGCCGCCAGGGCTCGGGGATGCGGGGCTCGCGCTCGGCGACGATGCGCAGCAGGTCGGCGGCGATCGTCGTGGTCGGGGCGCCGGTGGTGGAGTTGGCGAGGACGACCGCGCCGAGTCCCTCCTCCGTGTCGCACCACAGCCCGGCCACGAAGCCGGGCATCGAGCCGCCGTGGCCCACCAGCACCCGGCCGTCCGGGGTCCCCATCAGCTGCACGCCGAGGCCCTGGTCGCCTCCGGGCGCGGCCGGCCGGCGCATCTGCTCCAGCGTCGCGGGCACCAGGACGCGCTCGTCGCCCGCGGCGAGGAAGGCGGCCCAGCGGCACAGGTCGTCGGCGGTCGACCACAGTTCGCCCGCGGGGGCCATCAGCCCGGTGTCCTGCACGGCCTCGGCCATCATCAGCTCGGCGTACGGGTGGACGGCCCAGCCGCCGGCGTGCGGGGCCCGCGGGCGGCGCGTCGTACGGGTCATCCCCAGCGGTTCGAGGACCTCGGCGGTCAGCACCTCGTCCCAGGGCCGGCCGTCGTGGAGCGTCTCGACGACGGCGCCGAGCAGGGCGTACCCGGGGTTGGAGTAGTGGTGGCGTTCGCCGGCGGGGTGCAGCCGCGGCGTCCCGCCGAGGAGGTCGGCCGTCTCCGGCCGCAGCGCGCCGGGCGTGCGCTCCCACCACGGACCGGGGGTCTCCGCGGCCAGTCCGGCGGTGTGCGTGAGGAGTTGGCGCACGGTGACCCCGTCGGCGGGGGTGCCGCCGATGTGCTTCTCGACGGGGTCGTCCAGCCCGAGGCGCCCCGCGTCGCGCAGCCGCATCACCAGGACGGCCACGAAGGTCTTGGTGAGGGAGCCGATCCGGTACTGGGTGTCCCCGTCCGGGGCGTGCCCGTCCACGCAGGAGCGCGCCCCGGTCCACACGGTCTCGCCGTCCCGGACGACGGCCCCCACGAGGGAGGGGGTGCGGCTGCTGGACTGGGCGACCGCGACGCGGTGCAGCAGGGCCCGGCGGGTGTCCGGGAGCAGGGCGTCGTCGGGGTCGGTCTGCGGTGTCGGCATGCGCTCACCTTAGAGGCGGGCCCCGGCGGGGTGCCGGGCGCATGGCACCGGCTTCGCCGTCCTCGCGGTCGCCCTCGGCCTGCTCGGCCCCGGCGCGGGCCTGGCGATGCCGGCCGCCGTCGGCGCCCTCATGGCCAAGTCCCCGCGGAGAAGGCGGGCGTCGGCTCCGCCCTGAACGACACCATCCAGCAGGCCGGTACCGCGCTCGGTGTCGCGACCCTCGGCTCGCTGCCGGCCGGCGGCCACGACCGCGAGATGCCCGTCGGCACCCCCGAGGAGGCGGGGCACTCGATCGCCGGCGCCCTGGCCGCCGGCCTGGGTCGTCAGCTGGTGAGGAGGACGCCGGCGTAGGAGACGGTGGCGATGAGGGTCCAGGAGATCAGGCCGACGGCGGCCACACGCGGCCCGGTTCGCGCCAGGGCGCGCAGGTGCACCATGCTGCCGAGCCCCACCATGGCCATGGCCAGCAGCAGTTGCTGCAGTTGCTGTGCCCCGTCGAGCACGCCGGCCGGCAGGACTCCGGTGCTGCGCACGGCGATCATGACGAGGAAGCCGACGACGAACAGGGGCAGCAGCGGGGTCCGCCGCGCGGAGGCGGCGGCGTCCGGCCCTGCGGCGCCCGACACGGCGTGCCGCCGGCGCAGGGCGTAGGCGACCGCGGCGACCAGGGGCGCCAGGAGCGCGACGCGCATCAGCTTGACGAGCACCGCCTCACCGAGTGCCGCCGGGCCCGCGGTCTGGGCCGTCGCGACGACCTGTCCGACGTCGTGCACGCCGGCGCCGGCCCAGCGGCCGAACTGCACGTCGTCCAGGCCGAGCGGGTGGTGCAGCAGCGGCAGCACGCCGATGGCGAGGGTGCCGCAGAGCGTGACCAGGGCGACGGACGCGGCCACGTCCTCCTCGTCGCTGCCGCTGACCTGGCTCACCGCGCCGATGGCGGAGGCACCGCAGATGGAGTAGCCGGTGGCGATGAGCAGCGGCTGGTCGCCGCGCAGGCCCATGCGGCGGCCGAGCCAGAGGGTGCCCCAGAAGGTGGCGGCCACGACGCACACCACCATGCCGGCCGTGGCCCAGCCGAGGCCGAGCACGTCGTCGAGGCTCAGCTGCAGTCCCAGGATCACGATGCCGATGCGCATCAGCCGTTTCCCGGCGAAGGTCAGCCCCGGCCGGGCCCGGCCGCGAAGGGTCGCGCGCAGGCCCGGCAGGTTGGCGGCGGCGATGCCGAGGAGGACGGCGGTGGTGGGCACCGGCACGGCGGGCAGCAGCCGGTGCAGTGCGGTCGCCAGGACGGCGCCGAGGGCGGTGACCAGCAGGCCGGGCAGCACGGTCGCGGCGGCCCGGCGACGGCCCGCACCGCCTCCGGCGGAGGGCGCGGCGGGGCGGGCGGTCGGCGCCGCCCCACGGGGGACGGGCACGGGGGTGCGCGTCGCGGTGCGGAGGTTCACCGTTCGCCGACCGGCAGCCGGTAGACCCGCCGCACGCTGGAGCCCAGGCGGGAGATGTCGGCACCGTAGATGTGCAGCGATATGGCCTTGCCGGTTCCGCCGTTCCACACCTGGTGGATGTCGCCGGGCGGCGCGAAGCCGCAGACCTCGCCTTGGGCGTTGACGACGTCCTGGGTCGGGACGAGGCGGGAGCCGGTGCCGTCGGGGACCAGCCGGTAGCGGCGCTCGTGCTCCTGGCCCTGGTGCACCCCCGTGACGCACCAGGAGACGTGGTCGTGGATGGACGTCCGCTGCCCCGGCAGCCAGACCAGGGCGACGATCGAGAAGCTGCCGTCCTCCTCGGCGTGCAGGATGTGCTGCCGGTAGCGGTCCGGGTCGCCCTCGCGGTGCCGCTCGGCCAGCAGGTCGGCGGCGCCGAGGTGCGGCGCGAGCCGTTCGCCCACCAGGTGGGCCGTCGGGCCGGGCGGCAGGCCGCGGCCGACCGTCTCGCGCACCTCGTCGACGAGGCGGGCCAGCCGGGCGGTGGGCGCGGAGAGCGCCGGAACGGTCGCGGAGGTCATGTCCGCAGCGTCCGTGCGCACGGGCCCGCGCGTCCACTGACAGTTCCTTCACCCCGCTTTGCCCCTCCTTATGGATGGGGTGCGGGTCAGCAGCCGCTGCGCCGCTCGGCGACCGCCTTGAGCGCGTCGAGCACCAGGGCCGCGGCCGGGATCCGCAGATGGTCGCGCGGCACGTACGCCGCGACCCGGCGCCGGGAGACGGGGTCCAGCGGCCGGCCGGTGACCCGGTCCAGCCGCATGAAGGACAGCGCCAGCCCGGGCATCATCGCGACCCCCAGCCCCTCCGCGACCAGCGACTGCACCACGAGGTTGTCGTCGGTGGCGAAGGCGATGTCGGGGGCGAAGCCCAGCTCGGCGCACTCGTGGAGGAAGTTGACCCGGCAGCGCATGCAGCCGGCGATCCAGCGTTCGTCGGCCAGGTCGCCGAGCCTGACCGAGCGGGACCTGGCCAGCCGGTGCCCGGCCGGCATCAGGACCATGAGCTGGTCCTCCAGCAGCGGGATCTCGACCAGGTCGTCCGGCACCGCCTCGTGCAGTCCGGGGTAGGTGAAGGCGAGGGTGATGTCGCACTCGCCGCGGGTGACCCGCTCCAGCGAGTCGGGCGGTTCGTCCCCCAGCAGCTCGACCCGTATCCCGGGGTGCTCGGCCGCGAGCAGGGCCAGCGCCTCGGGGATCAGGGTGGCGTTGGCGCTGGGGAAGGCGCACAGCCTCACCCGGCCGGTCTCCAGCCGGGTCACCGCGCCTATCTGCTCCCAGGCCACGGTGATGCTGTCGAGGATCGTCTCGGCGTGCCGGGCCAGCGCCTCACCCGCCTCGGTCAGCCGCATGCGCCGCCCGACGCGGACGAAGAGCGCGGTGCCCACCGAGCGCTCCAGGGCCTTCATCTGCTGGGTCACCGCGGGCTGGGTGTAGCCCAGCGCCACCGCCGCGGCCGAGTAGGAGCCGGCCGTGACCACGGTGTGGAAGGTCTTGATGTGCCTGGAATCGAACACCCCCGAATCATAAGGGGAACTTTGGACAACCCGGCAGACGGCCTCCTCGTGCTTCTGGGAGGGCTCCGCCGGGGGGTGTTTGCGTCCGCAATCCGGTGCGGGGTGTCCGCTGCGGGTCCACCATGTCACTACGGCCTCAACCACACCGCGAGGAGCCTTCATTGAGCGCAGCGCGCACCGCCTCGTACCGCCGGTATCTGATGTGTCCTCCCACGTACTTCCGCGTCACGTACTCCATCAACCCCTGGATGGACCCCACGAAGCCGGTCGACCCCGCGCTCGCCCTGCTCCAGTGGGAGGACCTGCGCGACCGCTACCGCTCGCTGGGGCACACCGTCGAGATCCTGCAGCCGCTGCCGGGCCTGCCGGACATGGTCTTCGCCGCCAACGGCGCCACCGTGGTCGACGGCCGGGTCTTCGGCGCACGCTTCGCCAACGCCGAGCGGGCCGCGGAGGCGCCCGCGCACCGCGAGTGGTTCCTGAACCGCGGTTACGGCGAGGTGCACGACCCGCACCACGTCAACGAGGGCGAGGGGGACTTCGCCGTCACCGACAGCTGGCTGCTGGCCGGGAAGGGCTTCCGCAGCAGCCCGCTGTCGCACGCCGAGCTCCAGGAGTTCTTCGGCCGCCCCGTCATCGGCCTGGAGCTCACCGACCCGCACTTCTACCACCTCGACACGGCGCTGTGCGTGCTCGCCGGCGACGAGATCATGTACTACCCGGACGCCTTCTCCCCCGGCAGCCGCGCGGTGCTGCGCCGGCTCTTCCCCGGCGCGCTGACCGCCACCCGCCAGGACGCCACGGCCTTCGGGCTCAACTGCGTCAGCGACGGCCTGCGCGTCCTGGTCCCCTCCGGGGCCACCGGGCTGCTGCGGCGGCTGCGCCAGCGCGGCTTCGAGCCGGTGCCGGTGGACATGTCCGAACTGCACAAGGCCGGGGGCAGCGTGAAGTGCTGCACCATGGAGCTGCGCGACTGAGCGTGATACGAAAGGGCGCATGTCGCAGCTGCCCCTTCATCCCTCGTACGACGTCGTGATCGTCGGCGGTGGCCACAACGGCCTGGTCGCCGCCGCGTACCTCGCCCGCGCGGGCCGCTCCGTGCTCCTGCTCGAGCGGCTCCCGGGCACCGGCGGCGCCGCCGTCTCCACGCGGGCGTTCACCGGTCTGGACGCACGGCTGTCCCGGTACTCGTACCTGGTGAGCCTGCTGCCCCGGAAGATCGTCGACGACCTGGGGCTGCGCTTCGCGGTCCGGCGCCGCCGCATCTCCTCCTACACCCCGTACGGCGACGGCGGGCTCCTCGTCGACGCCGAGTCGCCGTCCGCGACCCGCGAGAGCTTCGTCCGGCTGACCGGCTCCGACCGCGACTTCGAGGCCTGGCAGCGCTTCTACGGCATGACGCAGCGGGTCGCCGAGCGCGTCTTCCCGACGCTGACCGCGCCGCTGCCGTCCCGGGCCGAGCTGGAGCGGACCGTGGACGACCCGGAAGCCTGGTCCGCGCTGTTCGAGCGGCCGCTGGGCGAGACCGTCGAGGCCGCCTTCGAGGACGACGTGGTGCGCGGCGTGGTGCTGACCGACGCCCTGATCGGCACCTTCACCCACGCGCACGACCCCTCCCTGCTGCAGAACCGCTGCTTCCTGTACCACGTCATCGGCGGCGGCACGGGTGACTGGGACGTGCCCGTCGGCGGCATGGGCGCCCTCACCGACGCCCTGGCGGACGCGGCCCGGGCGGCCGGGGCGGAGATCGTGACGGGCACCGAGGTCACGGCCGTCGAGACCGACGGCACGCGGGCCGAGGTGTCGTTCGAGGGCGGCAGCGTGGGCGCCGGGCACGTGCTGGTCAACGCCTCCCCGTACGCGCTGGCCGGGCTGCTGGGGGAGGCGGCCCCGGAGAAGCCCGAAGGCGCCCAGCTCAAGGTGAACATGCTGCTGCGGCGGCTGCCGCGGCTGCGCGACACCGCGGTCGACCCGCGCGACGCCTTCGCCGGCACCTTCCACATCGCCGAGTCGTACACCCAGCTGGACCGGGCCTACCGCGAGGCGGCCGAGGGCGCGGTGCCCACGGCGCCGCCGTCCGAGATCTACTGCCACTCGCTGACGGACCCGTCGATCCTCGCCCCCGAGCTGGCCGCCCAAGGCGTGCACACCCTCACCCTCTTCGGGCTGCACGCCCCGGCGCGGCTCTTCGCCGACGACCCCGCGCAGGCCAAGGAGACCCTCCTCAAGGCCACCCTGGCGCAGCTGGACGCGGTGCTCGCGGAACCGCTGGCGGACTGCCTGGCGGTGGACGCGGACGGGCGGCCCTGCATCGAGGCGAAGTCCCCGCTCGACCTGGAGCGGGAGGTCGGCCTGCCCGGCGGGCACATCTTCCACCGCGACCTGGCGTTCCCCTACGCGGAGTCGGGCGGCGGCGCCTGGGGCGTGGGGACCGCGCACGCGAACGTGCTGCTGTGCGGGGCGGGCGCGGTGCGCGGCGGCGGGGTCAGCGGCGTCCCGGGCCACAACGCGGCCATGGCGGTGCTGGGCGACCGGTGAGCGCGCGGCGGGGTGCGGCCCTGCGCGGTGCCGCACGTCGTCGGCGGCAGGCGGTCGCCCCGCGGACCCGGGGCACGGGGCACAGGCCGTGCCCCGGTCGCCCGAGCCCGTCCCGGAGCTACTCCGGTTCCGCCGCAGGAGGCGGCCACGCGTCGCCCCAGGCGACGTCGCGGGCGGCACGGTACAGCGCCCCGTGCCGCTTGCTGACCGTGTCGCGGCGCAGGCCGTCCTCGACCGTGCACAGGTCGATGAGGACCTGTCCCTTGCGGATCTGCGGATGCCGCACCACGCGGTCCGGTGAGCCGTCGCCCGCCGCGGGGAAGCGGGCGGCCGCGACATAGCTGAACTTCTCGTCCTCGTACGGCAGGGAGCCCCCCTTGACCTGCCGGTGCAGCGAGGTGCGGGCGACCCGGGCCGCGAAGTGGCACCAGTCCGGGGCCTGCACCGGGCAGGTGCCGTCGTGGGGGCAGGGGGCGAGGACGTGGAAGCCTGCCGCGATGAGCCGCTCGCGCGCCGCCAGGACCCGGGCGTAGCCGTCCGGGGTGCCCGGTTCGACGACGAGCACGGCGCCGGCTGCGGCGCGTGCCGCCTCGGCGACGACCGCGTCGCGGTCGGCCTCCGTGAGCTCGCCGATGACGTACGACAGCGTGATCAGGTCCGCCTCGGGCAGCCGTGCCCCGGTGCCGAGCGGCGCTTTGTGCCAGCGCGCATCCCGCACGGCGGCGTGCTCCGCCCCGGCGGCCAGCTCACGGCCGAGTGAGAGCGCCGCGTCCGACCAGTCGAGGACGGTGCTGGTGTGCGTCCCGTCCTCCCAGGCGTCGGCGACCGCCCAGGTCGCGGCGCCGGTCCCGCCGCCCACGTCCAGGTGGCTCGCCGGCGCCCACTCCCCCGCCCGGGCCCGGAACTCCGCCAGCGCCGCGCCGACCGCGGCGTGGGTGGCCGGCATGCGGTACGCCGCGTAGGCCGCGACGTCGGTGCGGTCGCGGAGGATCGGGGTGCTGCTGGGCGTACGCCCCCGGTAGGTGGCGATCAGCCGGTCGACGGCCTGGGTGGCACGGCCGGGCGGGAGCCCGTCGAGGAGACCGGCGAGGGCGGCTTGCAGAGAGGACACAAGGGTCAAGGGTAAGGGTCGCCCGGAGCGGGTCGGCCCGGTCGCCGGTAGGGTGCACCGGCACCCGGTTGGCAGGAGGTCGCGCGGTGTTCGTGGAGATCGTGCTCACGGCCCTGCCCCTCGACCGCGACGAGGTCGAGGAGGCGCTGGAGGCCGCGTTCGAGGCCGACGGCGAGATCACGGGCGCCGGGACCGGTACGGGCAGCTGCCACCTCGACCTGGAGGTCGACGACGACGTGGACAGGGACGGCGCTCTGCGCAGGATCCACCGCACCCTGCGGGAACTCGGCGCAAGTGACCACGCCCGGGTGATCGTCCGCGACTGACACCGGCGCTAGGCTCCGCCGTCATGGCCTCGCCGGATGAGCAAGTGACGGATGCACGACGTGACTTCGGCCGCCTGTGGGGCGCCTACGCGGTGAGCGCGGCAGGGAGCGCGGTCGGCTCCGGGGCCCTGCCGCTGGTGGCCGTCCTGGCGCTGGACGTCACGACCTTCCAGGTCTCCCTCCTCGCGGCGCTCTCGGCGCTCGCGGGCGCCGCCATCACCCTCCCCCTGGGCGGCCGCGTCGAGCACCGCCGCAAACGGCCGGTCATGATCACCGCCGATCTGCTCCGCTTCCTCGTGCTGCTCAGCGTCCCGGTCGCGGCGGCCCTCGGCCTGCTCACCTTCGCGCAGTTGTGCCTGGTGGGCATCGTCCAGGCGGCCGCGGCCATCGTGTTCGGCGCGGCGAGCACCGCGCACCTCAAGGGCCTCGTCCCGCCGGGGGACCGTCTCCGGGCGGCCTCGCGGCTGGAGACCACCGACTGGCTCAGCCTGAGCGCGGGGCCGCCGGTCGGCGGGCTGCTCGTCACCGCCTTCGGGGCGACGGTCACCCTGGCCGTGGACGCGGTCTCCTTCCTGCTGTCCGCGCTGGGCGTCCGCCGGATCCGCCGCCCCGAACCGGAGCCCCCGGCCCGGGCCGCGTCGCACGGCCGCGGCCGGGACCTCGTGGCCGGCTGGACCTACGTCCTGGGGCACCGCGGACTGCGGCCGCTCTTCTGGAACGCCATGCTCTTCGGCGGGTCCATCATGATGAGCAACCCGCTGCTGGCCGTCCTGATGCTCCGCGAACTCCACTTCACCCCGTGGCAGTACGGCCTGGCGCTGGGACTGCCGTGCCTCGGCGGCGTCCTGGGCTCCCGCCTCACCGCCCCGCTGACCGGAAGGCTCGGCCCGCACCGGGTGCTGCTGCTGTTCGGGGTGCTGCGCACCCCCTGGCTCCTGCTGCTCGCCTGGGCGCCGGCCGGTCCCCTCGGGCCCGTCGTCCTGGTCACCGCCGACACCTTCCTGCTGCTGGCCGCCGGGGTCTTCAACCCGTCGTTCATCACGTACCGCATGGCCGCCACGGACGACGGCGTCATGACCCGGGTGATGACCTCGTGGTCGGTGAGCTCCAAGACGGCCCAGCCCCTGTCCATGCTGGCCGGCGGCGCCATCGCCGCCGTGGCGGGCGTCCGCGTGGCGATCGTCGTCGCGGGCGCGCTGTGCCTGGCCAGCGCCCTGCTCCTGCCCTGGCGTGCCCTGCCGTCCACGGCGACCGGCCCCGGCCGGGAGGAAGGGCGGGAGGAGGGACGGGAGGAGGCCGAGTCCTCGGGGAAACCCGCCACGACCTGAACCGGATCCCGACAACAGGGGGTTGACAACGACAACCCCGGGTTGTCACCCTGTGGTCATGGCAGACACCAGGGACCTCTCCGCGCACGAGCCCGCCCTCCGCCGCATCAAGGAGGTGCGGGCGCAGGCCATCCACCACGCCCGCCTCGCCCAGCAGTTCGCCGCCGAGCGGCGCGAGTTGATGCAGGACCTGATCGGCCAGGGCGTGTCGCAGGCCGACATCGCGCGGGAGCTCGGGGTGACGCGGCAGGCGATCCAGAAGATGCTGGCGGGCTAGGCACCTTTGCCCGGACCCGGCGTTCCCACCCTGGTGCCGCGGCCCGTCGTACGGCGCGAGACCTCCGCGGCCGAGGAACACCGGGAACCCGAGGAACACGCACAGCCCGCCCGGGTCGCGGCGGGCGCGCCACCCACGCGGCGAGGGCGCGGCAGCGGCCACCGCATCCGCGGCCGGCGACGGGACCGGCGCCGCGGGAGCGGCCACCCGCTGCGGAGCCCGAACACCCGCCGTCCACCGGCCCGAGAGCCGCCCCCGCACCGAAGGCACCCCGCGGTCAGCCCGTCGGCCGTGCTGCCGGGGCCGGGGCGGCTTTCGGCGCACCGGACTGGGGGAACAGCGGTGCGGGGGACGGGAGGCGGCCGTCGTCCCCGGCCGCGCAGCGCTGCGCGATCAGGGCCGCGGCACCCGGCAGGAAGGGCTCCAGTTCACCGGCGAGTGCACGGCAGGCGTGCACGAGGGCGGCCAGCACCGCGTCCAGGCGGCGGCCGGCGGAGGCGTTGCGGTGCCGGCGTTCGGCGCGGGCCAGTTCCCAGGGCCGGGTCTCGTCGATGCAGCGGTTGGCCTCGTCGACGATCCGCCAGACGGCGGCCGTGGCGCGCCGGAAGTCCACGTCGTGCAGCGCCGCCGTGACGGCGTCCGGCGCTTCCCGACAGGCCGTCAGCAAGGCCTCCGTGCCCGGCTCTCCGGGCACGGCCGCCTCCGGGACGACGCCGTCACGGAACCGGTGGACCATCGTCACCACCCGGTGCACCAGGTTGCCGAGCCCCCCGGCCAGGTCCGCGTCGGCGCGGGCGACCAGCCGTTCGCGCGTGAAGTCGGCGTCGCCGACCCGCGGCACCTCGCGCAGCAGCCACCAGCGCACCGCGTCGGTGCCGTGCTCGGTGGTCAGTTCCTCCGGGTCGACGGTGGTGCCCGCCGACTTGCTGATCTTGCGCCCCTCCACCGTCAGGTAGTCGTGGACGAGGATGTCCGTCGGCAGCGGCAGCCCCGCCGACAGCAGCATCGCGGGCCAGTAGACGGCGTGGAAGCGCAGCACGCCCTTGCCCACCAGGTGCACGCGCCGCCCGTCACCCTCCCACCACCGGCCGTACGCCGCCGCGCTCTCCCCGTCGGGGCCGCCGTAACCGAGGCTGGTGACGTAGTTGCCGAGCGCGTCCCACCAGACGTAGATCACCTGCCCGGGGTCGCCGGGCACCGGGATGCCCCAGCCGCGGGCCCGGGTCTGGGACCGGGAGACGGAGAAGTCGCGCAGCCCGCGCGCGAGCAGGGCGAGCACCTCGTTGCGGCGCGCGGCCGGCTCGATGCGCAGCCGCCCGTCCTCGATCAGCCCGCGCAGCTCGTCGGTGTACCGGGACAGCCGGAAGAACCAGTTCTCCTCCGCGACCGTCTGCGGCTCGGTGCCGTGCTCGGCGCAGCGGCCGCCCACCAGGTCGTCCGGGGTGTAGAACTGCTCGCAGCCCACGCAGTACAGGCCCTCGTAGTGCTCGCGGTAGAGGTCGCCCGCGGCGGCGCAGCGGTGCCAGAGCCGCTCCACGCCCGCACGGTGGCGGGCGTCGCGGCTGGTGCGGATGAAGTCGTCCAGGGAGAGCGCGAGCGGGCCGTCCAGGGCCGCGAAGGCGGCCGCGTTGCGGTCCACGAGGTCCTGGACGGGGATGCCCTCGGCCTCGGCGGCCAGCACGTTCTTCAGCGAGTTGTCGTCGGTGCCGCTGAGGAAGCGCACCGGTTCGCCGCGTCGGCGGTGGTGCCGGGCCAGCACATCGGCCTGCACCAGTTCGAGCGCGAAGCCGAGGTGGGGGCGGGCGTTGACGTACGGGATGGTGGTGGTGACGTAGAAACGGGAAGCCTGGGGCGCGGTCATCGGAACCTCCGGTAAGGACGGTGGCGGGGCTCCGACGCGCAAAAGGATCGAGGCCCCGGTGGGGGCCTCGGAAGACGCGGACGCGTCCGGTGTCAGCGGCCCCGGGCGGGGGCCATCATCTGCCGGTGGTACGGGTTCGCGATCATGCCTCGATGCTAGCAGCCGGGGCGCCCGGTTCGCGGAACCATTTCCCGAGGAAAGCGGCGCGCAAGAGCCACCCGGCGTGGGGCGGGGCGGCTCCCTGAGAGGTCGTCACACGGCGGGCCGGGTCGGCCGTCCCGTCACGTGGGTGAGCAGCAGGGCGATGTCGTCGTTGCGCGGGCCGGACCGCTGGGCGTGCCCGAGGAGGCTGTCGGCCAGGGCGTCCATCGAGGCCTCCGGACCGGCCCGGGCGAGGTGCGCCGCGAGGTCGGCGGCGGACACGTCGATGTCGACGCCCGGGGTCTCCACCAGGCCGTCGGTGTACAGCGCGAGCACCGCGCCGGGCGGCAGCGCGATCTCCGTCGTCGGGTAGCAGGCGTCGGGGTCGACGCCCAGCAGCGGGCCGGGCGGCAGCGGCAGCACCTCGGTGGTGCCGTCCGGGTGCCGCAGCACCGGCGGCGGGTGGCCGGCGGTGGCCACGCAGGCGGTGTGCCGTTCCAGGTCCAGTTGGGCGTAGAGGCAGCTGGCGAGCAGGCCGGGGTCGAGGTCGACGAGCAGCCGGTTGGAGCGGGCCAGCACCTCGCTGGGGGAGGCGCCCGCGGTGGCGCGGACGGCGGTGCGGACCTCCCCCATGAGCGCGGCGGCGTTCACGTTGTGACCCTGGACGTCGCCGATCGCCACGGCGCACGTGGTCGTGTCGAGCCGGATCACGTCGTAGAAGTCGCCGCCGATGTCGATGCCGCGGGTGGCCGGCATGTAGCGGGCGGCCACCTCCAGGCCGGGGACGTCCGGCAGGGCGCGGGGCAGCAGCCGGGCCTGCAGGCTGATCGCGAGGTTGTGCTCGGCGTCGTACAGGCGCGCCCGGTCCAGGGCCTGCGCGACCAGGCCGGCGATCGAGATGAGGACGCTGCGCTCGCCGGAGGAGAAGGGGTGCGGGCGGTCGTAGGCCAGGGCCATGGTGCCGACGGGCCGGCCCGAGGTGATCAGGGGCAGGAAGGCCCAGGCGGCCTTGCGGTCCCGGACGACCGTGCCGGGGTAGATCCGCAGGAACTCGTCGACGTTGGCGAAGAAGCTCGGGACCCCGGTCTTGAGGACGCGCACGGCCGGGTTGTCGACGTCCATCGGCTGGGCGTCGACGGACTCCATGAAGTCCTCGTGGTAGCCCCGGTGCCCGATGATCCGCAGTCGTCCCTCCTCGGTGGTCAGCAGGGCCACGGCCTGCACGCCGAAGACGGACAGCATCTGTTCGACGACCAGGTCGATGACGTCCTGCGTGCCGACGGCCTCGGTGAGCGTGGCCGACATGTGCAGCAGGTGGTACAGGGCGATGGCCCGGTCCGGCGTGGGGCCCGCGGGCAGTTGCGCCGCGGGGGTGTCCGCGGCCTCCGGTGTGGGGGCGGGCGTGACGCGGACGCTCACGCCGGTGCCGTCCGGGTAGAGCTCGAAGGTGAGCCAGCGGTCCGGTGGGCGCAGCGCCGTGGCCGAGCCGGGACGGCGGCTGATCATCGCGCTGCGGAAGCGGTCCTCGAAGACCGGGTCGTCCAGCCAGGACAGCAGCTCCCAGGGCTCGGTGCCCAGGAGGTCGGGGACCTCCGCCCCGAGCAGGGCGGCGGCGGTCTCCGTGACGAAGGTGATCCGGCCGTCCAGGTCCAGGGCGAAGGAGCCCTCCGGGAGCCGTTCCGCGAGGTCGGCGGCGGCCATGGCCTCGTCCGGGCCGTGGGTGCGGGTGCGGAGCGCGGGCAGCACCCGCGGCTCGGCGGGGGGCCGCACCGGCTCGCCGTCCTCGGCGGCCCTGCGCAGGAGGCGGCCCATGCGGTCGCAGGCCCCGCGGTACGCCTCCCGGGCCCGGCGGGTGATCCGCCCAGGATGGCCGCCGGGCCACACCAGGCACAGCGCGCCCCAGATGGTGGAGCCGCTGGTGATCGGGGCCGCGGCGAGCGGGAAGTCGTACGGCAGGACGAGGGCGAGCCGGGGGTACAGCCGGGCGGTGTCCTCGTGGCCGCACAGCAGCACCATGCGTCGTTCGCGGACCGCGTCGGCGATGGGGCTGGAGGCGCCGGGTGTCACCCGCCCCCAGATCGTGTCGATCTTGCGGGAGACGCCGACGACCACCGTCAGCCGCAGCATGTCCTGCTCGGGGGTCATCAGGTAGACCAGGCCCATGGAGGCGCCCGTGTCGCGCACCACCTGGCTCAGCGGGGAGTCCAGCAGCGCCGGACCGGTGTCCGCGGCGACGAGACCGGCGAGGTCCGGCGGCATGCCCTCACCGCCTCCCGTCCGGTGCCGGGTCCGGTCGCGTCCTGACCTCGGGGACCATCGACTCCTGCGCCTCCGTTCCGCCGTGGGGGCCGGCCGGCCGACGCGGCGGCCGCCCGGGATCGCCACCCCACGTCAGCTGCCAAACTACCCGATGAACCGCATGCGGCACCTTTCGGGCGCCCGCCCCCGCCGCCCCGCCGTGCCCGGCGCGCCCCTTCGGCCCCACGGGGCACGGCTCACGGCACGCGGCTCACGCCACGCCGAGCGCCCTCGCGAACCGCGTGCCCGCGGCCGCCCGGGGCGCGCTCCCGTCCCGCCACGTACGGCACGGGTGCACGGAGTTGGCGAGCAGCACCAGGAAGCCGTCGGTGGCGGGGTCGATCACCAGGCTGGTGCCGGTGAACCCGGTGTGGCCCGCCGCCCCGCGGCCCGCGAGGGCGCCCATGAACCAGGGCCGGTCCAGCTCGAAGCCGGGGTAGGGGCCGCCGCCGTCCAGCAGCGCACGGCAGAACAGGGCGAGGTCCCAGGCGGTGGAGAACAGCCCCGCGTGGCCGGCCACACCCCCCATGACGTGGGCGTTCTCGTCGTGGACGGTCCCGCGCAGCGTTCCGCGGTCCAGCCGGGCCCAGGGCCTGCGCTGGTCCTCGGTGGCGGCGGTCCGCGGGGCCCAGGAGGCGGGCGGGTTGTAGCGGGTGTCGTACATCCCGAGCGGGTCGGTGACGTCCTCCCGCACGAGGGCGTCGAGGGCCTCGCCGGTGGTCCGCTCCAGGACGTGCTGCAGCGCGATGAGGTTGAGGTCGGAGTAGATCCGCTCGGTGCCGGGCGCGACGACCGGCGCCTCCTCCCAGAGCAGCTTCGCCCGGGCCTCGGCGTCGGGGTGGTCGTGGAACGGCAGCTCGGGACGGAGTCCCGAGGTGTGGTCGAGGAGTTGTCCCACGGTGATGCGCTGCTTGCCCGCGGCGGCGAACTCGGGCACGTACGCCGCGACCTCCCGGCCGAGTTCCAGCCGTCCCACCGCGACGACGGCGGTGAAGAGCTTGGTCAGCGAGGCCAGGTCGAAGACCGTGTCCGGCCGCATCGGCACCCAACGCTCGCGGGGCAGCTCGACACCGCGGTCGGCACCCTCGTCGTAGCAGGCGTACCGCACCGCCCAGCCCACTGCCTCGTGCAGGGCGACCGTCCCCCCTCGGCCCGCGAGGACCACCGCCCCCGCGCACCAGGGGTGCACGGAGGGGGGCACGGGCTCCAGATATGGGGTGATGTCCTCGACGAGCAGACTCAGCTCGTCGCCGCGCAGCTCCGCCTCACGGGAGGTACCTCTCGACAGCTGCGGGGCCATGCTCCTCCAGCAACTTGCGGGCCTTCTCGATGAGGGCCGGCGTCGGCTCACGGCCGGAGGCCATGACCAGGTCCTCCGGATCGATCATGTGTTCGGACCCGGTGTGCAGACAACTGTCCGCGGTCTTCCAGGCCCACCTGCTCTCGTCGATCGGCTCGGACATCGCTGCCTCCTGACTCGGCGCGGCAATGACGGCACGTATCACCGTGCATCCACAGTACGCCGCCACGGTCGGCACAGCCCGGCGAAGCAGACCCAGGCCGCCAGGACGCTGCCCAGCTGCACCAGGGCCATCGGCACCGCCGTGTGCTCGCCCGCGATCCCGACGAGCGGCGAGGCGACGGCACCCACCAGGAAGGAGGTCGTGCCGAGCAGCGCGGAGGCCGAGCCGGCGGCGTGCCGGGTGCGCATCAGCGCGAGCGCGTTGGTGTTGGGCAGGACCAGGCTCATCGCCGCCATCAGCACGAAGAGCCCCGCGGCCACCGGCACCAGCCCCACCGGCCCGAGCCATCCCGCGGTCAGCGCCAGCAGCACGGCCGCGGCCACGGTGATCACCGCCAGCCCCACCCCGGTCACCTTGTCCATGCTGACCCGCCCGACCAGGATCTTGCCGTTGACCTGGCCCAGCGCCACCAGGCCGACGGAGTTGAGGCCGAAGAGCAGGCTGTAGGTCTGCGGCGATGCCCCGTAGATCTCCTGGACGACGAACGAGGACGCCGAGACGTAGGCGAACAGCGCGGCGAAGGTGAAGCCGCCGGTGAGCATGTAACCGGTGAAGGCGCGGTCGGCCAGCAGCCCGCGCATCGCCCCCAGCGTGGCGCCGAACCCGCCGCCGTGCCGGTCCGCGGGGCGCAGCGTCTCGGGCAGGCAGCGCCACACCACGAGGGTGAGCAGCACGCCCACCACGGTCAGCACGACGAAGACCCCGCGCCAGTCGGTGATCCGCAGCACCTGCCCGCCGATGAGCGGCGCGACGATCGGCGCGACCCCGGAGATCAGCATCAGGGTGGAGAAGAAGCGCGCCATCGCGACACCGTCGTACAGGTCGCGGACGATCGCGCGGGCGATCACGATGCCGGCCGCGCCGGTGAGGCCCTGCAGCAGCCGGAAGCCGATCAGCAGGTCCGTGGTGGGCGCGAAGGCGCAGACGGCGGTGGCGAGGACGTAGAGCGCCATTCCGGCCAGCAGCGGGCGGCGGCGGCCCCAGCGGTCGCTCATGGGGCCGACGACCATCTGACCGAGGGCGAGGCCGAGCAGGCACGCGGTGAGCGTGAGCTGCACCGTGACCGCCGGACTGCGCAGGTCCTCGGTGACCTGCGGCAGGGCCGGCAGGTACATGTCCATGGAGAGCGCGGGGAGCGCGCTGAGCGCGCCGAGCAGGAACGTCACCATCAGGCTGGTGCGAGCTCCTGGGATGTCTCCGGCGCGTCGTACCGGGGTGGACGGCCCCGGTGTGGATATCTGGTCGGGCGGGGTCGCGCCGGCTTCCGGCATGGGTCTCTCTCCGTGGTGTGTGAATCGTTCTCTATGCTCTCAGCAATCACGAGGTGGTCGAGGCCAGGTGGGGGCAGATTCATGACGGAATCGGTCGGTTCCGGTAGGAAAGTGCGCTGGGGCATCCTGGCCACCGGCGGCATCGCAGCTTCCTTCGCCAAGGACCTGCGGGAGATGAAGGACGACGCGGAGATCGTCGCGGTCGGCTCGCGCAGCCTCGCCTCCGCGCGCGCCTTCGCGGACCGCTTCGACATCCCGCGCGCGTACGGCAGCTGGACCGAACTCGCCGACGACGACGGCGTCGACGTGGTGTACGTCGCCACCCCGCACTCGGCGCACCGCGTCGCGGCCGGGCTCTGCCTGCGGGCCGGACGGTCGGTGCTGTGCGAGAAGCCGTTCACCGTCAACGCGGTCGAGGCGCGCGAGCTGGCCGACCTCGCCAAAGCCCGCGGGCTCTTCCTGATGGAGGCGATGTGGACCTACTGCAACCCCGTGGTGCGGCGACTGACCGAGCTGGTCGCGGACGGGGCGGTCGGCGAGGTCCGCAGCGTGCACGCGGACTTCGGCCTCGCCGGTCCCTTCGAGCCCGGCCACCGGCTGCTCGACCCGGCCCTCGGCGGCGGCGCCCTGCTGGACCTCGGCGTCTACCCGGTGTCCTTCGCCCACCTGCTGCTCGGTGAGCCCGACGAGGTCCAGGCCTGGGCCCACCTGACCGAGCACGGCGTGGACGACAACACCGGCATGCTGCTCGGGTACGACAGCGGCGCCATGGCGGTGCTCAGCTGCTCCCTCACCGCCGACACCGCGCAGACCGCGGTGGTCACCGGCTCCGCGGGACGGATCGAGGTCCCCGCCGGCTTCTTCCACCCGGACCGCTTCGTGCTGCACCGCGAGGGCCGCGAGCCGGAGGAGTTCGGCGCCCCGGACGACGGACTGCGGGGGCTGCAGCACGAGGCGGCCGAGGTCATGCGCTGCCTGCGCGCGGGCGAGCGTGAGTCCCCGCTCGTCCCGCTGGAGGGCAGCCTCGCCGTCATGCGGACGCTCGACACGGTCCGGGACCGCATCGGCGTCCGCTACCCCGGTGAGGACTGAGCCCGTCAGGTCTCCCGCAGACCGGGGTCCCCGGCCTCGGTCACGAAGGACGCGGCGGTGGTCAGGTCGGCGCCCGGGGTGGTCACGGAGTCGACGGTCTTGAAGTCGGCCCGCGCCTCCTCGGCGTCCAGCCGGACGGTCACATAGCCGCGGCGCCCGTCGTAGAACCGCAGGTGCGGGTTGGCGGCCAGGAGCGACGACCAGTTGGACGGGCGCGGGGAGCCGTTGCGGCCGCTGCTGATCGAGCTGGTGACCAGCTCCGTGCCGACGGTGCGCGAGGTGGGGTCGTCCCAGTCGGCCTTGATGTCCATCGCGTAGTGGACGTGCACGTCGCCGGTGAGCACCAGCAGGTTCTCGATGCCGGCGGCGCCCGCCCCGGCCAGCACGCGGTCCCGGGAGGCCGGGTAGCCGTCCCAGGCGTCCATGCTGAGCGGGGAGGCGGCGGCGGCGTTCTTCCGCCGGGAGAACACCACCTGCTGCGGGATCACGTTCCAGATGGCCTGCGAGCGGGCGAAGCCGTCCAGCAGCCAGCGCTCCTGGGTCGCCCCGGTCATCGTGCGCGCCGGGTCCTGCGACTCCGGCCCGGGGTCGTGCCAGCGGCCCCGGTACGCCTGGTCGGTGCGGTACTGCCGGGTGTCGAGGATGTCGAACTGCGCGAGCCGTCCGTAGTGGAAGCGGCGGTAGAGCGTCATGTCCGGGCCCCGGGGGAACTGCGGGAGGCGCAGCGGCTGGTTCTCCCAGTAGGCCCGGTAGGCGGCGGCGCGGCGGACCAGGAACGCGTCGGCGGGGCCGTCGTCCTCGCCGCTGCCGCCCGCGTAGTTGTTCTCGGTCTCGTGGTCGTCCCAGGTCACGAACCAGGGGAAGGCGGCATGCGCGGCCTGCAGGTCGGGATCGGACTTGTAGAGGGCGTACCGCAGGCGGTAGTCCTCCAGCGTCACCGTCTCCTTGGCGAACCACTCCGGCAGGGTGCGGTCGGTGAGGGCGCGGGCGCCGCCGGTGGCGCTGACGGCGTACTCGTAGAGGTAGTCGCCCAGGTGGAAGACGGCGTCGACGTCCTCGTTCGCGAGATGACCGAACGCGGTGAAGTACCCGTCGTGGTACGCCTGGCAGCTCACCGCGGCCAGCCGCATCTCGTACGGGAGGGCGCCCGGCGCGGGGGCGGTGCGGGTACGGCCCGGGGGGCTGATCCAGGGGCCCGCGCGGAAGCGGTAGTAGTACACCCGGTCCGGCTGGAGGCCCTGGACGTCGACGTGCACGGTGTGCCCGAACTCCGGGTGCGCCAGCGCGGTACCGCGGCGGACGACCCGCACGAACCGGTCGTCCCGCGCGATCTCCCACCGGACGGGCACGCGGGCCTCGGGCAGTCCGTCCCCCGGCGCCGGCTCGTAGGGGCGCGGCGCGAGCCGGGTCCACAGCACCACACCCCAGGGCGTGGGGTCGCCCGACGCGACACCCAGCGTGAACGGATCCTCGGCCAGCGCCCCGGGCGGCGCCTCGGCCGCCTGGGCGGCACCGGCGACGGGCAGGTTCGTGCTGAACGCGAGGGCCGCTGCGGCCCCCGTGACGGTCAGGAAGCGGCGGCGGTCGAGCAGCGCCGCCGCGGCGCGCAGCGTGCGGTCATGGCGGCTGCGGGCCTGCGGGTGCGTCACGTGTCCCTCCCTGGAGGTGGGTTGCGTGGCCCCGGTCGCGCACACGGGCTACCGGAACCCCCGTTCGGCCCACGGTGCCCCTGTCTCGCTGTTGACGCCGCGTCAGCTTCGCGACCCGGAACGGCCACCCTAACCGGGACATCCCGCCCCCGCGACGCGAAGCCCTCCGTCCGTGAACCCTCGCGCACCACGCAAGCCGGGGCGGCCCCTGCCCCGGCGGCACCGCAAGATCACCCCGGCCGGGGACACAGGGCGTCACAGGTCACCCACCACCGCCGTCGGCGTGACGGCCCGTCACGCCGTGGGTCACCGCGGGTAGGGCACGCGCGCCGGGAGGACACGTCCTCCCGGCCTCACCCGGACCCGAGCCCGCACACCGCGACCGCCCCAGCTCGTACCAGGAAGGGGCGGGCGGGCGGGGAGACACCACCCACCGGCACGCACCCCGCGAGGCGCCCGCACCCCCACCCCCGCGCCGTCGGCGTGACGGCCCGTCACACCGAGAGTCACCGCGGGTAGGGCACGCGCGCCAGGAGGACACGTCCTCCCGGCCTCACCCGGACCCGAGCCCGCGCACCGCGACCGTTCCGGCTCGCGCCGGGAAGGGGGGCGGGCGGGCGGGGAGACACCACCCACCGGCACGCACCCCCACACGAACCCGCCGCTACGCGGCCCCGTGGGCCGGGGCGATGGCCTCGACGCGTTGTGCCAGACCGAAGTCCCGTTCCGTGAGCCGGCCGCCCGCCGCGTGCGTGGTGATGGAGACGGCGACCGACTGGTAACCCAGCGTCAGGTCACTGTGGTGGTTCAGCTCGTCCTGGATCTGCGCGATGTGCATCACGAAGACCGCCGCCGGGATGTGCGGCAGCCGGTACGTGCGCAGCAGGCTCGCGCCGTCCTCGGAGAGGGACCAGCCGGGCAGCTCGGCGAGGCGGTCCTCGATCTCCTTGTGCGACAGGGGCTCGGCGTAGGGTGACATGGTTTCATCGTGGCACCGCATACCCTGCGGAGCCATGACTGAGATCGCGGGAAATGGAACGGGCGCCGCGCACCGGGTCGCGGTGGTCACCGGGGCCGGGTCGGGCATCGGGCGGGCTGTGGCGCGCGAACTGGCGGCCTCGGGCTGGGCCGTGGCCCTGGCCGGCCGGCGCGAGGAGGCGCTGCGCGGGACCGCCGACGGGCTGCCGGACGCGGCGGTGGCGGTCATCCCGACGGACGTCACCCGCCCGGAGGCGGTGGACGCGCTGTTCGCCGCCGTGGGAGCCCGCTTCGGCCGCGTCGACCTGCTGTTCAACAACGCGGGCATGGGGGCGCCCGCCGTGCCGGTGGACGAGCTGACGTACGAGCAGTGGCGTGCCGTCGTCGACGTCAACCTCACCGGCGCGTTCCTGTGCGCGCAGGCCGCCTTCCGGACGATGCGCGCGCAGCGGCCGCAGGGCGGCCGGATCATCAACAACGGGTCGATCTCCGCGCACGCGCCGCGGCCGCTGAGCGTGGCGTACACGGCGACCAAGCACGCCGTCACCGGGCTGACGAAGTCCCTGTCGCTGGACGGCCGTCCGTACCGGGTCGCCTGCGGCCAGATCGACATCGGCAACGCGGCCACGGAGATGACGGAGCGGATGGCGGCCGGGACCCTTCAGGCGGACGGGCGGTTGATGACCGAGCCCCGGATGGACGTCGCCGACGTGGCCCGCACCGTCGCGCACATGGCCGCGCTGCCGCTGGAGTCGAACGTGCAGTTCGCGACGGTGATGGCGACGACGATGCCGTACATCGGCCGCGGCTGACGCCGCAGCGGGGGCCACAGCGGGGGCCACAGCCACCCGCGGCCGAATTCGACCACTTCACCCACGGAAATCGTCAAGTCCGAAATACGTCCCATAGGACTGCTTGCGTCGCGTTACGTTGCGGCATGCTCTCCAAGCACCACCGCGACGTATGGTCAGAAACACCCGCAGACGATGTCGGGTCCGAGGCCGGGGCCCCCGAGCCGGAGACCGAGCTGATAGCGCTGCCCGGCCCCGTGTTCGTCGATTCCAGCGGGAGACGGGCCCGCGCAGTACGCAGGGCCGGCTGGCTGGTCGGCGCGGCATGCTCCGTCTACACGGCGGCACTGGCACTCAGCCTCTCCGGCGCGACGCCGATCGCGCCGAAGACGCTGCTGCCGCTGCCGGGGGTGCCGAGCACAGCGCCGGACGACGCGGGCTCCTCGGGGACGGGAGAACTCGACGTACCGGCCGACCAGGCCGCAGCACCCCCGGTGACGGCGGGCTTCCTCCGAGCGGGGGCGGCGGCCGCGCCGTCCCCGCCCGGGACGGCCGGCTCCCCGTCCTCCCCCAGCCCCAGCGCCTCCCCGACCAAGCGCCCGGCCAAGGGCGGCGGCGCCCCCGCCACCCCGCGGGCGACCGCGGGCAGCCCGACCGCCGGAGCGACCCCGACCACCGGAGCGACGGCGACCGAACCGGCGCCGTCCGGCTCCCCGTCGGGGCAGCCCAGCGGTTCCGCCTCCCCCGCCCCGGGCGCCTCCGACGGCTCCGTCGACCAGCAGCCGCAGGGCGGCCAGTGACCGCCCTGCGCCCCCGCCTCGTCATACCCCTGCTCGCCCTCGTGGTGCTCGTGTGCGTCCTGCTGCTCGGCGGCTACGTACGCGGCGACTTCGAGGCCGACCACCGGGTCCACCCGCCGGTCTCGGCGGACAAGGTGCCGGAGGCGGTGCTGGAGGGCGGCCCGGTCGTCGACACCACCGGTGACAGGCCCCGCTCGTACCGCACCCCGGACCGCACCATCGCCCTCACCTTCGACGACGGACCCGATCCGGTCTGGACGCCGGAGGTGCTGGACGTGCTCGAGCGGCAACACGTGCGCGCCACCTTCTTCGTGACCGGCGGCATGGCCGCCCGGCACTCCGCGCTGATCCGGCGGATGGTCGCCGAGGGCCACGAGATCGGCGTGCACACCTTCTCCCACCCCGACCTGGTGTACCAGTCGCCGGGGCGGATCGACCGGGAGCTGTCCCAGACCCAGCTGGCGCTCGCGGGGGCCGCCGGCATCCACGCCTCCCTCTTCCGCCCGCCGTACTCCTCGACCGCCGATGCGCTGGACGACCTGTCCTGGCCGGTCGTCCAGCGGGTCGGCAAGCAGGGCTACGTGGCCGCCTTCATCGACCGCGACGCCGAGGACTGGCGACGGCCCGGCGTGCAGGCGATCGTCGACGCCTCCGTGCCGGCGGAGCCGGGCGAGGGCGCGATCGTGCTCATGCACGACGCCGGCGGCGACCGCTCGCAGACCGTGGCGGCGCTGGACCGGCTGATCCCGCTGCTCAAGGAGCGCGGCTACCGCTTCGCCACGGTGGGCGAGGCGGTCGGCGCCACGTCCACCAACGACAAGGTCACCGGCTCGGAGTTGTGGAAGGGACGGGTCTTCGTCGCCGCGGTGGAGGTCTCCGAGGCCGCGGTCCCGGCGCTCGCCGTCCTCCTCGCCGGGGTGGGCCTGCTGGTGCTGGCCCGGTTCGCCGCGATGCTGGTGCTGGCGCGCCGGCACGCGCGGCAGCGCCGGGCGCCCGGCTTCGGCTGGGGACCGGCGGTCACCGAACCGGTGAGCGTCATCGTCCCCGCGTACAACGAGAAGGAGTGCATCACCCACACGGTGAACTCCCTCGCCACGAGCGACCATCCCGTGGAGATCGTGGTCGTGGACGACGGCTCGACCGACGGCACCGCCGACATCGTCGAGGCCCTGGACCTGCCCGGCGTCACCCTCGTACGGCAGCCCAACAGCGGCAAGCCCGCGGCGCTCAACAACGGTGTGTCGCACGCCCGGCACGACCTGATCGTGATGATGGACGGCGACACGGTCTTCGAGCCGGCCACCGTCCGCGAACTGGTGCAGCCCTTCGGCGACCCGCGGGTCGGCGCGGTCGCGGGCAACGCCAAGGTCGGCAACCGCACCCGGATGATCGGGCGCTGGCAGCACATCGAGTACGTGATGGGCTTCAACCTCGACCGGCGCATGTACGACCTGCTGCGCTGCATGCCCACCATCCCGGGCGCGTGCGGCGCCTTCCGGCGGGACGCGCTGCGCGACGTCGGCGGCATGAGCGACGAGACCCTCGCCGAGGACACGGACGTCACGATGGCGCTGCACCGGGCAGGCTGGCACGTGGTGTACGCCGAGCGCGCCCGCGCCTGGACCGAGGCGCCGTCCTCGGTCCGGCAGTTGTGGAAGCAGCGCTACCGCTGGAGCTACGGCACCATGCAGGCGATGTGGAAGCACCGCGGCGCCGTGCTGGACCGCGGGCACTCCGGCCGCTTCGGCCGGGTCGGGCTGCCGCTCGTCGTCCTCTTCCAGGTGCTCGCGCCGCTGCTGGCCCCGCTCATCGACGTGTTCGCGATCTACGGGCTGGTCTTCATGGACCCGTTTCGCACCGCGCTCGCGTGGGCGGGCGTGCTCGCAGTGCAGGCCGCGTGCGCGGCGTACGCCTTCCGGCTGGACGGAGAACCGCTGCGGGACCTGTGGCCGCTGCCCCTCCAGCAGGTGCTGTACCGGCAGTTGATGTACCTGGTGCTGCTGCAGTCCTGCGTGACGGCCGTCAACGGCGGCCGGCTGGGCTGGCACAAACTGCGGCGCACCGGCGAGGTCGGTGCACCGACCGTCGGCAGCGGCACCGCCGGCCGCGTCTGAACACCCGTACCCTCCCGAGGAGTTGCCGATGTCCGAAGCACGTGAGGCGGGAGCCCCGGCGGCCCCGCCCCGGCCCGCGGACGACGCAGGGACGCGCGTACCGGGGCCGCGCAGCACCACCCCCGCCGCCCCCACCCCGTCCACCGGGGGCGGGGGCGGCGGCGGGGGCGGTGGCCGGGACCGCTACCTCGACCTGCTGCGCGCCCTCGCCCTGGTACGGGTGGTCGTCTACCACACCTTCGGCTGGGCCTGGCTGACCCTGCTCCTCCCGTCCATCGGCATCATGTTCGCCCTGGCCGGGTCGCTGGCCGCGCACTCGCTGCAGCGGCCCGCGCTGTCCGTGGTGCGCGGCCGGCTGCGGCGGCTGCTGGTGCCCTTCTGGCTGTTCGCCGCCGCCGTGACCGTCCTGATGCTGCTCCACGGCTGGCGGCCGCACTCCTGGCACCGGATGCTGCTGTGGATCCTGCCGCTGGCGGACCCGCCCGGCACCGCCTGGGCCGAGCAGATCGTCGCCCCGCTCTGGTACATCCGCACCTACCTGTGGCTCGTCCTGCTCTCCCCGTGGCTGCTCAAGGCCTTCCGGGCCGCGCCGCGCTCGTGCCTGGCCGCCTGCGGCGCACTGGTCGTCCTCGCCCAGTACGACCGGCTGCCGCTCGCCGAGCCGGCCCTCACGCCGGTGGTCGACCTCGTCACCTTCGCCGCCTGCTGGCTGCTCGGATTCGCGCACCGCGACGGCCTGCTGGACGCCCTGCGGGCCCGTACCGTGGTCGCCTCGGCCGCGCTCTGCCTCGCCGCGGGCGGCTGGTTCGCGTACACCCACCCCACCGACGAGGGCATCGACCTCGGTGAGATCCCACTGGCCCAGGCATTGTGGTCGGCCGGTTTCGTCCTCCTGCTGCTGCGCTTCCGCCCGCGCCGGATGGGCCGCCTGCCCGTCGCCGACGGCGCCGTCGGACTGCTCAACGCCCGCGCCGTCACCGTCTACCTGTGGCACGAGGTCGCGCTCTTCGCCAGCGTCCCGCTGATCGACCTGATGTGGGACGTGCCCTTCTTCGAGGACCATCTCCCGCTCGACGCGACCTGGTTCCAGTTCCTCGTCGTCTGGCCGCTCATCGGCGCCGCCGTCCTGCTGGTCGGCTGGACCGAGGACGTCGCCTCACGGCGCCGGCCGCGCCTGTGGCCGACGGGCGGGCGCAAGCGCGGCCGGCGGGCCCGCGGCCGCGCCGCCGGGGCCCGCTGAGTCACCGCGGCCCGGCGACGACGCCCCGCCGATACCGGCCGCCTCACGGACCGCCACGGAGCCGGCGGCCCTTGTCGATGACGCGCTGGACCGCGTCGGCCATGAACTCCTCGGCCGCGCGGACCTCGTGGGCCGCGCCGAGCAGGCCGGCGGTCCTGGCGAGCAGGCGCTCGGTGTCCTCGTAGCCGCGGGACCGCAGCCGCTCGAAGGCGGCGGGCGAGAAGTCCAGCAGTCCGCTGGGGGTGCCCAGGGTGCCCTCGGGGGTGAGCGGGCGGGACGGGCGGACGCGCAGCAGGGTCAGCCCGGGGTGCTCGATCTGCCGCACGGTCTCGCCCGGGGCGAGCTGGACGACGATGACGACGTCGCAGTGGTCGAGGTCGGCCAGCGCGCGGATGGGCGTGTTGTCCCGGCCGAGCATGCCGTCGCGGTAGTACTCGCCCGCGACCTGGCGCGGCGCGAACAGGAACGGCAGCGCGGCGCTGCCCAGCACGGCCTCCTTGATCTCCGCGTGCTCCAGGCCGTTGAGGTGGAGGATCCGCGAGCGGCTGCCGAGGAGTCCGGCCAGCCATTGGGCCGCCATCTGGCCGGCCCGCAGGTGCGGCAGCGGGTGCGGGGCCAGGACGGGGTACGCCGCGACCCGCATGGTGACGGCCGCGGGGCGCCGCAGCGCGGCCGCGTCGATGGCGCGGTCGGCGAGCCGCTCCAGGTCGCCGTGCGCGCCGAGGAGGCGGACGACCCGGGGCGCGAGGTTGCCGAACCTCTGCAGCAGGGACTCGGAGACGGCCCCGTCCGCGACGGCGCGGGTGCCGAACGGGGCGTCGCCCATGCGGGGAGCAGGGCCGGATGCAGGAACTGTCGCGGGCGGCCTCGCCGACGACGTGCAGGAGCACGGCTACTTCCCGGTCTGGCGGGCGGGGCTCGTCCTCGCCCTGTGCGAGACCGGCGCCCGGGACCAGGCCGCCGACCTGCTGCAGGCCTTCGCCGACGACACCGACGGCTTCCGCGCCCTGCCGCCGCACGGCTGGGCGGTGCCCACGCTCGCCCTGCTCGCCGAGGCCTGCGCCGCGATCGGCGACCAGGCAGAGCTGCCGCCCCTGGTGCCCGGCTGCGCGAACGGCTGGCCCCGCACAACGGCACCGGCATCGCCCTGGCCGGCTGGCCCACGGTGCTGGTCGCGCCCACGGCCCAGGCATGCGGTGTGCTCGCCCTGACCGCCGGGGAACCGGACGCCGCCCTCGCGCACTTCCGCCTGGCGGCCACCCCGGCGCGTACCTCCGCCCCGCAGTTGGCCTCGCACAACGGCACCGGCATCGCCCTGGCCGGCTGGCCCACGGTGCTGGTCGCGCCCACGGCCCAGGCATGCGGTGTGCTCGCCCTGACCGCCGGG
>NZ_JBHWGA010000001.1:0-109987 GCF_042733315.1 Streptomyces sp. NPDC059718 | reverse complement strand
GAACCGGACGCCGCCCTCGCGCACTTCCGCCTGGCGGCCACCCCGGCGCGTACCTCCGCCCCGCAGCTCGCCCGGCTCCGCCTGTGGCAGGCCCGCGCCCTGCGCGCCTCCGGCCGCCCGGACGCCGCCGCGGAGGCACCGCGCCTGCTGCGCTCGGCCCGCGCGGTCGCGGAGGAGTACGGGATGGCACGGCTGGCCGCGGAATGCGCGGCGCTGCCGGCGGAGGCCGGCGGCGGGTGAGGCAGACGAGTCGAGCTGTACGCCGGGTTCTGTCCCCGGTCGGCCTCGCGGCCGGCCGGGCGACGGCCATCCATCTAGGACCGGCGTTGCCGCCGGCCTCGTGCGGTCTACCCGCGGACTCGGGCGGGCAGCCCTCGATCGTCCGCGCAGGGCCGTCTCACGACGGCCCCTTTTGACCTTGCTCCGGGTGGGGTTTACCTAGCTGCCCAGGTCACCCTGGGCACTGGTGGTCTCTTACACCACCGTTTCACCCTTACCGGGAGCCTTGCGGCCCCGGCGGTCTGTTTTCTGTGGCACTGTCCCGCGGGTCACCCCGGGTGGGCGTTACCCACCACCCTGCCCTGTGGAGCCCGGACGTTCCTCGGCAGGACCAGGGTCCTGACGCGGCCGCCCGCTCGGCTCGTCTGCCGTGGCGACCATGCTACCGGCCGATCACGCCGGGGTGAAAAGCACGGTGTGGCGGCCGGGGTCGGCCTGCGTCAGGCGGACCGGGAGCGGCTCGCCGAGCGGGAGGGGGGCGGTGCCGCCGCGGACGCGGGCGACGACGGCCGGGTCACACAGGTGGACCGTGCCGGAGGTCGGGTCGGAGTCCTTGATGTCGATGACGTAGGCGTCGAAGACCTCGCCGACGCGGTCCTTGAGCAGGGCCGCCTCGACGAGGTCGAGGGAGGCGCTCTCGATGGTGGCCGCGAAGTGCGATCCGCCGCGCATGTCGCGGGGCAGGTCCCGGAACGCCGCCGCGACCCACTCCGGCGGCTCCTGGCCGGCCACCGCGGCCAGGCAGAACTCGGCGGCGTAGCGGTCGACGAGGCGCCGCAGGGGCGCGGTGCAGTGCGTGTACGCCTCGGCGACGGCGGCGTGCACGGCCGGCTCGGCGGGGTGGCCGGGCCAGAAGGGCGTGTAGTCGGCGCCGCGGAACAGGCTCGTCGCCTCGTGCAGGAACGCCGCGTGGGTGCTGCGCTCCGGGTCCAGGGTGCGGACGAGCTCGGCGTACGAGGTCATGTGCGGCCAGTCGATGCGCAGCGCCGCGGCGACCCTGCGCAGCCTGGCCACCTCCCCGTGCGGGGCGAGCGGGAGCGTACGGAGGATGCCGTTGCCGGAGCGGATCATGACGCGGGCCGCGACCATGCCCGTGAGCAGGGAGATCTGGGCGTTCCAGGCGTCGACGGGGCGCGGCGCCCGGTACCGCAGGGCGTAGCCGCCGTCGAGCTCGACGACCTCCTGCTCGGGCACGTTCAGGGAGATGCCGCCGCGGGCCCTCTCCTGCTCCTCGCGCAGCCGGCCGACGGTACGGAGCAGCGCCACGGGCTCCTCGGCGGAGCCGGCGTCGATCGCGTGCTGCACGCCCGTGTAGTCCAGCCGGGCGCGGCTGCGGACGAGCGCCCGGCGGACGTCGACGTCGGTGACCGCGCCGTCCGCGTCGAGGTCGATCCGCCACAGCACGGCGGGCCGGTCCTGCCCGGCCAGCAGGCTGGCCGCCCCCTCGCCGAGCACCGGCGGGTGCAGGGGTACCCGGACGTCGGGGAAGTACAGGGTCTGCACGCGCCGGTGCGCCTCGGCGTCCAGCGCGCCCCCGGGCGTGACGAAGGCGGCGACGTCGGCGATCGCGTACGACACCCGGTAGCCGCGGCCGCCCTCGCGGACGGCGAGGTGCATCGCCTGGTCCAGGTCGAGCGACCCGGGCGGGTCGACGGTGAAGAACGGCACGTCGGTGGCGTCGTACCCGGGCAGCCGGGGATCGCGCGCCGCCTCCTCGGCCTCCGCGAGCACGTCCGCCGGGAAGTCCCGCCGCACGTGCAGGTCCGCGCGGAGCGCGTCCAGCGCGGACCTCAAGCGGACTCCGTCGGCGGTGGTGACGCGCAGGGGGCGACGAGGCATGGAGCGAGCCTAAGTCGGGCGGTCGTAGGCTGCACTGCACCGGGGAAACGTGAAGGAGAACAACCGTGCTCGTCCTGCTACCGCCGTCCGAGGGCAAGGCCACCGACGGCACCGGCCCCGCCGTCGACCTGGGCTCCCTCTCCCTGCCCGGGCTCACCACGGCCCGCGCGACGGTGCTGGACGAGCTCGTCGGGCTCTGCGCGGGCGGCGACGAGGACAAGGCGGCGGACGTACTCGGGCTCAGCCCCGGACTGCGCGGCGAGATCGCCCGCAACGCGGGACTGCGCCACGCGCGGACCCGGCCCGCGGGCGAGATCTACACCGGCGTGCTCTACGACGCCCTCGGCCTGGACACCCTGGACGCCGCCGCCCGGCGCCGGGCCGCCCGCTCGCTGCTGGTCTTCTCCGGGCTGTGGGGCGCGGTCGGCGTCCGGGACGCGATCCCCGCGTACCGCTGCTCGATGGGCGTGAAGCTGCCGGCCCTCGGGGCGCTCGCCGCGTACTGGCGCACGCACCTCGCCGAGGCCCTCCCGGGCGCCGCGGAGGCCGCGGGCGGGGGCCTGCTCCTGGACCTGCGGTCCTCGGCGTACGGGGCGGCGTGGAAACCGGCCCCGCGCAGCGCGCTCGCGGGGCGCACGGCGACGGTGCGGGTGGTGCAGGCGGAGACGCGGAAGGTGGTCAGCCACTTCAACAAGGCGACCAAGGGGCGGATCGTGCGGGCCCTCCTGGAGTCCGGGGCGCGCCCCAAGAACCCCGACGCGCTCGTCACGGCCCTGCGCGACCTGGGCTTCACGGTGGAGGTGCCCGGGCCCGGCCGCCTCGACGTGTTGGTGACGGACGTCCACTGAGTTCTTGTGCGGGTGGGTTGTCGTGTGCGGGTTGTCTGCGCCTGCGGCGGGCTGTTTCCCCGCCGCCCACCCGATTGCCCGGCGCGGTCAGTGCGGGTCTGCGCTCTGTTGGGGTGGGGTCGGTGGCGCGCCGGCGCACGTCCTCAGCGCTCGCGGTTTTGCCCTACATCGTTCGGCGCCGGGTTCGCCGCTCGTCGCTTCCGGGCGCACCCCGCCACACCCCCTCCCGTCGTGTGGGCGCATGACGGCCGGTGGGGGGTGAGTAAGGCACTTGCGGCGGCCCCGGACCGCCTTCTAACCCCCCACCGGCCGTTGGCCGCCGCTCGATACGGAGGGGGCGGGGGAGTTGGGGGCACCCCCGGCCGAAGGCTGGGGGAGGGTGGGCGTTCTGGACGCTGACGTGTATTTGTTGTGCGGCACAGACGGCACAACCCGGACCGCCCGCCACGCACATAAATATGCGGTCCAGAATGCCCAGCCCCGCAGGCCCCGACCCCGGCCCACTACGCACCGCGCGAAGCCCGCACCAACCGCGCCGGGCAATCGGGAGGGCGGGCGGGGGATGCCCGCCGCAGGCGCAACGGAGCCGCACACAACAACAGGCCGCAAGGGGCACCCCGTTGCACAGGACGCAACGCGCGTTGCGGGGGCCGCACGGGGGCGACACGATGCCACGGTGCTGAACCTCGCCCCCGCCGCCCCCGTGATCCCCGTCCTCACGCTGGACGACCCCGCCGACGCGGCCCCGCTCGTCCGGGCGCTGGTCCGCGGGGGGTTGACCGCGGTGGAGATCACGCTGCGGACGCCCACCGCGCTGGAGGCGATCGCCGCGGCGGCCCGCGAGGTGCCCGAGGCGGTCGTGGGGGCCGGGACCGTGGTGCGGGCGGAGCAGGTGGGGGCGGCGGCGCGGGCCGGGGCGCGGTTCCTGGTGAGCCCCGGGTGGACGGCGGGCCTGCTCGACGCGATGACCGCGTCCGGGCTGCCGTTCCTGCCCGGCGTGTCGACCGCCTCCGAGGTGGTCGCCCTGGCCGAACGCGGTGTGACGGAGCTGAAGTTCTTCCCCGCGGAGGCGGCCGGTGGCACGGCGTACCTCAGGGCGCTGGCCGCCCCGCTGCCGGGCGTCCGGTTCTGCCCGACCGGCGGCATCGACGCGGAGCGCGCGCCGGCGTATCTGGCGCTGCCCAACGTCGCCTGTGTGGGCGGCAGTTGGATGGTCCCGCAGGACGCCCTGCGGGACCGCGACTGGGACCGGGTGGAGCGGCTCGCCCGCGAGGCGGCCGGGCTGCGGGCAACGGCGCGGCCCGCGCCGTCAGCGCAGGTGTGACGTGTCGTTCAGCAGCCGCAGCGACGCGTTCCCGTCCCCGTAGTACGCCACCGCCGACAGCGCCGCCGGCGACAGCTCCATCCGGAACAGCGACTCCGGCGGGGCGCCCAGGGCCAGCCGGACCAGGGTCTTGATCGGGGTGACGTGGGTGACCAGCAGGACCGTGCGGCCGGGGTGACGGGCCAGGAGCTTGTCCCGGGCGAGGGAGACCCGGCGGGCGACGGCGGCGAAGCTCTCCCCGCCGGGCGGGGCGGCCTTGGCAGAGCCGAGCCAGGCGTCGAGTTCGTCCGGGTAACGCTCCTTCACCTCGGCGAAGGTGAGCCCCTCCCAGGCGCCGAAGTCGGTCTCGCGCAGCCCCTCGTCGACGCGTACGTCGAGGCCGAGCCGGTCCGCGACGGCCTGCGCGGTCTGCCGGCAGCGCGCCAGCGGCGAGGTGACGACGGCCTGGACGGTGCCGCGGGCGGCGAGGGCGTCGGCGGCACGCTGGGCCTGCCAGAGGCCCTTCTCCGAGAGTTCCGGGTCGTCGCCGCCGCTGCCGGAGAAGCGCTTGTCCGCGGTGAGCGGGGTCTCGCCGTGCCGCAGCAGGACGAACGTGGTGGGCGTGCCGAGGTCGGCCGCCGCCGCCCAGCCGACGGGCGGGGCCTTGGGGGTCTCGTCCACGGCCTCGTCCACCGGTTCCGGCTCGGTGGCGGGGGTGACCAGCGCGGCGGCGGAGCGGCCGGGCTCCCACTGCTTGCCGCGCTTGCCGGCGTCCATCGCCTCGTTGGCGAGCCGGTCGGCGTGCTTGTTCTTCTCGCGCGGGATCCACTCGTAGCTGACCTGCTCGGCCGGCAGGACGGTCTTCGCCTCGGCGGCCAGCGGCCGCATGTCCGGGTGCTTGATCTTCCAGCGGCCGGACATCTGCTCGACGACCAGCTTGGAGTCCATCCGCACCCGTACCCGGGCCTGCGGGTCGATCGCGTGCGCGGCGCGCAGCCCGGCGATCAGGCCCCGGTACTCGGCGACGTTGTTGGTGTGCCTGCCGATGAACTCGGCGGCCTCGGCGAGCACTTCACCCGTGGCGCCGTCGCAGACGACGGCGCCGTACCCGGCCGGTCCCGGGTTGCCCCGGGACCCACCGTCGGCCTCCACCACCAACGTACGGACCATTACAGGCCCGACTCGGGGGTGCGGACGAGGATGCGGCGGCAGTTCTCGCAGCGCACGACCTCGTCGGCGGCGGCCGCCCGCACCTCGTTGAGCTCGGTGATGTTCAGCTCCAGCCGGCAGCCCTCGCAGCGCTTCTGGTAGAGCCGGGCGGCGCCGACGCCGCCGGACTGGCCGCGCAGCTTGTCGTAGAGCTTCAGCAGGTCGGCGGGGACCGAACCGGCGATGATCTCGCGCTCCTTGGTGACCGTGGAGCCCTCGGCGTCGATCTCCTGCAGCACCACGTTGCGGCGCTCCGTGGACTCGCCGGCCTTGGCCTGCACGGACTCCAGGCGCCCGGTCAGCTCCTGGACCCGCTCCTGCAGGCCCTCGCGGCGCTCCATGACCTCCAGGACGACGTCCTCGAGGTCGCTCTGCCGCTTGGCGAGCGAGGTGATCTCGCGCTGCAGGTTCTCCAGGTCCTTCGGGGAGGAGACCGCGCCGGAGTCCAGCCGCTCCTGGTCGCGGACGGCACGCTTGCGCACCTGGTCCACGTCCTGCTCGGCCTTGGTCTGCTCGCGGGCGGTGTCGCTCTCCTCGGTCTGGGCGGCGACCAGCAGGTCGCGCAGCTGGTTCACGTCGGAGTTCAGGCGCTCGATCTCCGCGTGCTCGGGAAGGTTGATGCGCTTGTGGTCCAGCTGCGCGAGACGCGCGTCGAGGGCCTGGACCTCAAGCAGTCGGATCTGGTCTGCGGGCGCGGCTTTCAGCGGGGGGCTCCTGAGGTCGTGGGTTCGTCAAGGGGAAGTGCCGGGGCGTGGGCCGTCCACGGGTCGGTCACGGCGCGCGAAACGTACGTGCGCAGTGCCCAGCCGTGCCGTTCGCAGACCTCGTCGAGCCGGCGCGCGGCCTGCTCGCACCAAGGCCATTCGGTGGCCCAGTGGGCGGCGTCGACGAGCGCGGGCGGACCCGCCTGCTGCGCCTCGGACGCCGGGTGGTGGCGCAGGTCGGCGGTGAGGTAGACGTCCACCCCGGCCCTGCGTACGTCCTCGAAGAGACTGTCGCCGGAGCCGCCGCACACCGCCACGGTGCGGACCTGCCGCTCCGGGTCGCCCGCGACGCGCAGTCCGGTCGCGGTGGCCGGCAGGCCGGCCGCCGCACGGCGGGCGAACTCCGCCAGCGTCATCGGCTCGGGCAGCTCGCCGATCCGGCCGAGGCCGCGGCGGCCGGCCGGGTCGGCGGGGTCGGGCACGAGGGGTCCGGTGACCCGCAGGCCGACGGCCTCGGCCAAGGCGTCGGAGACCCCGGGATCGGCCCGGTCGGCGTTGGTGTGCGCCACGTGCAGCGCGACGTCGTTCTTGATCAGGGTGTGCACGACGCGGCCCTTGAAGCCGGTCGCCGCGACCGTCGTCGTCCCGCGCAGGTAGAGCGGGTGGTGCGTGACCAGCAGGTCGGCGCCGGTGGCGATCGCCTCCTCGACGACCTCCCGGACCGGGTCGACGGCGAACAGGACCCGGCCGACCTCCGCGTCCGGGTCCCCGCAGACGAGACCGACGGCATCCCACTGCTCGGCCCATGCCGGAGGCCAGAGGGCTTCGAGGGCGGCGATGACGTCGGACAGTTTCGGCACGGGTCGAGGTTACCGCGCCGGTGGCGGGCGGCCGGAATCCCGGGCTGGTCATGAGCACACCGAGCATCCGAAGTCCGACGGAACGGGACGAGAGCCACCCTTATGTGTGAAGACCACCAACTCGTGTCGGACGCCCGGGCGTGCGAAAACTAGCGTCGTGGCCCGGAGGTGAGCCACACCATGACAGCCTGCGCCACCGAGACCACCACCGTGCGACGGGCCGGGTTCACGATCGCCGCGGACGGCTCCTACGCCGCCTGCCTGGCCCAGGCACCCGACGGGGGTGACGGCTGGTACCCCGAGCGCTGGACGCTCGGCGGGCCCGAGCCGTACACCGTGCCCCTGCCCGGCAACCAGCCCGAGGAACAGTGCTCCGAGGTCCTGCCGCTGCCCGACGGCCGCGTGCTCATCCGCCGCCGGGTCGCCGACCGGTACGACCTCGCCCTGCTCTACCCGACCGGTCCCGGGACCGGCGAACTGCTCGTCGGCTCGCTGCCGGGCGGGGACGCGGAGGCGCGGCTGCTGCCCCCGGTCGCCTCCGGCGAGGCGTACGCGCTCACCTACGACCCGGCGCGCGAGGTCTCGGCGGTGTGGCTCGTGCACGACGACCGGGACCTGCGGCCGCGCCGGCTGGCGGAGGTCCCGGGCCGCTGCGGGGGCGGCGCGTGGCTGGACCGCGCGGGCCGGCTGCTCGCGCTGGACCACGAGGCGGAGGGGACGGTCAAGACGGTCGCCGTGGACCTGGAGCGGGCCGGGGCGGTCAGCCCGCTGCTGCAGATCACCGAGGGGAGCAACGACCGGTTGCTGCTCGCGGAGCCGGACAGCGGGCTGCTGATAGTGCGCACCGACGCCACCGGCGAGGACCGCATCGGCTGGGGCGTCCTGGGCAGCCGCCGGCCCCTGCGGTTCGCCGAGTGCCTGCGCGTCCCGGACGCGGTGCTCACCCCGTTCGCGGCGCAGCCCGGCCAGGTGCTGATGCCCGAGGCGTGCGCGGTGGCACTGCGCGCGGACGGCCCGCACGGCACCTCACTGGCGGTCTGGCGGCCCGGGGAACGCGGTACCACCTGGCTGTCGGCGCCGGAGGGTTGGCTGCCCGGGGCCGGCCTGTGGTCGGCCCGCGGCGTGCTGCGCCTGCCGTACGCCTGCGCGCACTGCCCGTGCGGCACGGTGGAGTACGAGGCGCCGCCCGCGGTGCCCGTGCCGCCCCCGCTGGGGAGCGTGGCGGAGGGCGCTGCCGCGGACGTCCCGGAGGCGGCCAGGACCAGCCCTGTGCTCCCTTTGCAGAAGGCGCCGCTGGCCACGGGATCTTGAATCGGTAAACTCCTGCGGCGTTCCGCGCACCTTGCACGCTAGTAACGGGGAGTTTCCTCATGTCCGATGCCCGACACGACACCGCCGCCGAGGCCCGCCTCGAGGACGGTTCCGCCGAGGGCCGGCACGCCGGCCGCCACCGCGGTACGGCTTCCGCCCAAGACGACAACGCCCAGGTGGTCCAGGCGCCGCACGGCCGCCACCGCCGCCCCTCCGGGCCCCCCGCCATGGAGGTCTGACGGGTCCGGAGCCCGGAAGGACCGGTTCAGCCCCCGTGGCGCAGGGCCAGGACGTCGGTGGCGGCGAAGGTGTCACCGGGGTCACGGCCCGCCCAGTACGGGGTGAGCAGGTCGTCCAGCTCGTCGTGGGTGAACGCCTCCTTGGCGGTGTCGAACCTCGCCGCGACGCGGGGGCGGTCCATCACCGCCACCATCCCGCCGTGCACGACGAACAGCTGGCCGGTGATCCGGTCGGCCGCCGGTGACGCCAAGTAGCCGACGAGCGGGGCGACATGCTCCACCCCCAGCGGGTCCGGTCCGTCCCCGGGCCGCCCGAGGCCCGCGAAGACGTCCTCGGTCATCCGCGTGCGCGCCCGGGGGCAGATGGCGTTGACGCGTACGCCGTACCTGCCGAGGGCGGCGGCCGTCGACGAGGTGAGGCCGACGATGCCGCCCTTGGCGGCCGCGTAGTTGGGCTGGCCGGCCGAGCCGGCGAGGAACGCCTCGGACGAGGTGTTGACGACCCGGCCGTAGACCGGGTCGTCCGTCCTCTTGGCGCGCTCGCGCCAGTGGGCGGCGGCGAACCGGGTGGTGGCGAAGTGGCCCTTGAGGTGGACCCGGACGACGGAGTCCCACTCGTCCTCGGTCATCGAGAAGACCATCCGGTCCCGCAGGATCCCCGCGTTGTTGACCAGGATGTCGAGGGCCCCGTACGTGCCGACCGCCAGCCGGACCAGGTCCTGCGCCTGCCCAAAGTCGGCGACGTCCCCGTGGTGCGCCACCGCGTGGCCGCCGGCGGCGGCGATCTCGGCGACGACCTCGTCCGCGGGGGTCGCCGACGCCGCGCCGGAGCCGTCGCGGCCGGGCTGCCCGTAGTCGTTGACGACCACGTTGGCGCCCAGCCGCGCCAGTTCCAGCGCCTCCGCACGGCCCAGGCCGCGGCCGGCCCCCGTCACGATCGCCGTCCTGCCGTCCAGCACGCCCATGCCTTCTCCAGCCCTGGTGTCAGACCGCGATGCAGGTGCGCAGCGCCTCACCGCTGCGCATCTGGTCGACGGCCTCGTTGATCTGGTCGAGCCGTACGCGGTGGGTGATGAGCCCCTCCAGGTCCACGCGTCCGGCGCGCCAGAGGCGGATGACGCGGTCGTAGGACCGCAGGACGTCGCCGCCGCCGTAGAGGGAGGGCAGGATGCGCTTCTCGTCGAAGAAGAGCTCGAACATGTTGATCTGCAGGAGGTCGTCCATCGCCCCGGCGCCGACGACGCAGAGCGTCCCGCCGCGGCGGGTGGTCTCGTAGGCCGTGCGGGCGGTGGCGCTGCGGCCGACGACCTCGAAGACGTAGTCGAAGCCCTCGCCGCCGGTGATCCGGGCCTTCGCGTCGGCCAGTTCCTCCGGGGCGACCGCGTCGGTGGCGCCGAAGCGCAGGGCCGCGTCGCGGCGGGACTCCACGGGGTCGACGGCGATGATCTCCGAAGCGCCGGAGGCGCGGGCCCCCTGGATGACGCTGATGCCGACGCCGCCGCAGCCGATGACGGCGACGGACGAGCCGGGGGTGACCCGCGCGGTGTTCAGCGCGGCGCCGATGCCGGTCGTGACGCCGCAGCCGATGAGGGCGGCGATCTCGTACGGCAGGTCGTCGGGGATGGGCACGGCGCAGGAGGCGGAGACCACGACCTCCTCGGCGAAGGTGCCGGTGCCGGCGAAGCCGAAGACGTCCCCGGCGGGGCGGCGGAAGTTGGGCGTACCGGCGTTCATGAAGCCGGCCAGGCACAGATGGGACTGGCCGCGCCGGCAGGCCGGGCAGGCGCCGCAGGCCGGGAGCCAGCAGACCAGGACCCGCTCTCCGGCCGTGAGGCCCGTGACGCCCTCGCCGGTCTCGACGATCTCCCCGGCGCCCTCGTGGCCGGGGACGAAGGGCGCGGGCTGCGGCAGAACACCGCTCATGGCGGACAGGTCGGAGTGGCACAGCCCGGTCGCCCGCAGCCGGATGCGCACCTTGCCCGGGCCGAAGCCCACCGCCTCGATGTCGTCGACGACCTCGAGCTTGTCCTGGCCGATCTCCTGCAGGAGCGCTGCGCGCATGGGTGTTCCCCTCTCCCCTCGGGGGCCTACGAGTACTCGACGACGGTGTCGGCGAGGACCGGCGCGTCGTCCCGTTCGACGGCGGTCGCCGACGCCAGGACGCGGCCCTGTTCGGACCACATCCGGATGCGCAGGGTCTCGCCGGGGAAGAAGACCCCGGCGAAGCGGGTGGAGCAGGACCGTACGCGGCCCGCGTCGTCGCCGAGCAGGGTGTCGACGACGGCCTTGAGCGTGATGCCGTAGGAGCACAGGCCGTGCAGGATGGGCCGGTCGAAGCCGGCGTGCTTGGCGAACTCGGGGTCGGCGTGCAGCGGGTTCCAGTCGCCGGAGAGCCGGTAGAGCAGTGCCTGGTCCTCGCGGGTGGCACGCAGGACGGTGCGGTCGGGGGCCCGTCCGGGCGGCTCGGCGCGGGCGGAGGGACCGCGGTCGCCGCCGAAGCCGCCCTCGCCGCGGACGAAGATCTGCGCGTCGGAGGTCCACAGCGGCCCCTGCTCGTCGGCGACCTCGCGGCGCAGCACGATGACGGCGGCCTTGCCCTTGTCGTACACGTCGGCGACGCGCGAGGTCTGCAGCGCCCGGCCGCGGACGGGGACCGGGCGGTGCACCTCGATGCGCTGCGCGCCGTGCAGGACGGCGGCGAGGTCGATCTCGATGCCGGGCAGGGACAGCCCGCCCCGTGCCTCCCCGGCGGCGGCCGAGCCGCCGGCGACGGTGGCGAAGCTGGGCAGGACCTGCAGGCCGGGGCCTTCGAGGGCGTAGTTGAGGGTGCTCGCGCCGAGGCCCAGGTGGTAGAGGATGACGTCCCTGTGGTCCCAGACGAGTTCGGCGCTGCGGGGTTCGGCCGAGGTGGCGGCGACGACGTCGATCGGCATGTCCGGCGGCTCCTTCGCTGCGCGGTGGGCCCTGGCGCGGCCGTCCGCACCGTCGGCCCCGCCAGGGCGTGCACTAGAACGCGTTCTAGCCAGCCCATGTATAACGCATCGCCCGGCCGCTGGGAATAGCTGATACATCGTCAGAACAGCCACCGGTAGTGACATTTGTCCTGCCCGGGTCCGTACATTCCCCACTGACCCCGCGGGGGGCGGCGGCCCTAGTGTCGGTGACATGACGACGACAGTGAGTTTCACCAGGGCCGTCAAGACGTTCGGCGCGGTACGCGCGGTGGACGGCGTCGACCTGGAGATCCGGCGGGGGGAGTCCGTCGCCCTGCTCGGCCGCAACGGCGCGGGCAAGTCCACCACGATCAGCCTGCTGCTCGGGCTCAACGAACCCGACAGCGGCGAGGTCAGGCTCTTCGGCACCACCCCGCACACGGCGGTCCGGGCGGGCCGGATCGGCGCGATGCTGCAGGACGGCCGGCCGATCCCCCGGGTGACCGTACGGGAGCTGCTCACCTTCGTGGCGCGCACCTACCCCCACCCCATGCCCGTGGCCGAGGCCCTGGAGCTGGCCGGCCTCACCGAGGTCGCCGGCCGCCGCGCCGACCGGCTCTCCGGCGGCCAGGCGCAGCGGGTCCGCTTCGCCGTGGCCCTGGCCGGCAACCCCGAGCTCATCGTGCTGGACGAGCCCACCGCCGCCCTCGACGTCGAGGCCCGGCGCGCGTTCTGGGACTCGATGCGGGCGTACGCGGCCCGCGGCAACACCGTGCTGTTCTCCACCCACTACCTGGAGGAGGCGGACGAGAACGCCGACCGCATCGTGGTCATCGACCGCGGCCGTGTCGTCGCCGACGACAGCGGCGAGCGCATCAAGCGGGCGGTCGGCGGCAACCTCGTCTCCTTCGACCTGGCCGGGACCCCCACCGAGGGCCTGCGGCAACTGCCCGGGGTGGTGACCGTGGAGGTCCGCGGCGACCGCGCCCTGCTGCGCTCCGCCGACTCCGACGCCACCGTCGTCGCCCTCGCCGACCGCGGCATGGTCCGCGGCCTGACGGTGACCGCCGCCAGCCTCGAGGACGCGTTCCTCTCCCTGACCTCGCAGTCCTCCGCCGAGGACGCCGCCCCCGCCACCGCCACGGACACCGCCGCCCTCACCGAGGAGAAGGTCTGATGCTGCTCGCCTACGTCTCGCTGGAGATCCGCCGCACCCTGCGCGACGCCGGATTCGTGATCTTCGGCGTCGGCATGCCCGTCATGATGTACCTGCTCTTCACCAACCTCGGGGTCAGCGGCTCGGAGGAGGACAAGTCCATCGCGCTGGCCTCCATGGTCGGCATGGCCGCGTACGGCGCGCTGGGCTCGGCGGTGTCCACCGGGTCCAGCGTCGCGGAGGACAAGGGCCTCGGCTGGCTGCGCCAGCTGCGGATCACCCCCATGTCCCCGCTGCTGGTCGTCACCGGCCGCTGCATCAGCGGCTCGGTCACCGTGCTGCCCGCCATCCTGGCCGTCCTGCTGGCCGGCGGGCTGGTCAACGGCGTCGAACTGGAGCCCTGGCAGTGGGCGGCCGTCGGCGGGCTGCTCTGGATCGGCACCGCCCCCTTCACCCTCCTCGGCCTCGGCAACGGCTACCGGCTGTCCGGGCAGACCACCGGCGTGGTGAACATGGCCTGCAACCTGGGCCTGTCCGTCGTCGGCGGGCTGTGGATCCCCTCGTCCGTCTTCCCCGGCTGGCTGCGGGCGGTCTCCGAGTGGACCCCGTCGCACCGCTTCGGACAGCTCGGCTGGAGCATCGCCGACGGCGCGGTCCCGCGGGCGGGTACCGTCGCCGTGCTCGCCGCCTGGACGGCCCTGTTCGGCGCGTACGCCGTGTACGCCTACCGCCGCTCGGCACGCACCCCGTGAAGCCCACCGGCACCGTGGAGAAGGAGGAGACGACGGCCATGGCGACCACGACGGCATCCCGGCCCCCGCTGCCGGCACGCATCTGGCGCGAGTGGCGGCACCTGCGGGTGACCCGGTCCACCTCCGCGGAGATCGAGGACCTCAAGCCCCCGACCCGCTTCACCTTCCTGCCCTGGCTGCTGATGGGCGTGGGCGCCCTGTCCCACCTCCTGCAGGGCAAGGCCGCCAACCCCTGGCTCGGCGGCCTCGGCCTGCTGGCCTTCAACTCCCTCTACATCGGGGTCGTCTTCACCGCCCTCAACCCGCGCGCCGCGGCCGGGAAGGCGCCCCGGCTGTACCTGCTCGCGCTGGCCGCCGTCACCTACGCCCTCGCCATCGGCTACGGCGGCAGCTGGCTGGTGTTCTTCCCGCTGCTGTCACTGGCCGTGGGGATCGTGGTGCGCGGCCGGCGGATGGGTCCCGTCCTCGTCGCCCTCGCGGTGTCCGCCGGGATCGTCTCCGGGCTGCGCAGCGGCGACATCTGGGACGGCGTGTCCATCGGGTACGGCAGCCTCATCTCCGGCCTGGTGACCGCGGCCATGCTCACCCTCTTCGACGCGGTGACCCAGCTGCGCGCCACCCGCCAGGAGCTGGCCCGCAACGCCGTCGCCGAGGAGCGGCTGCGCTTCTCCCGCGACCTGCACGACCTGCTGGGGCACACCCTCTCCGTGGTCGTCGTCAAGGCCGAGGCCGCCCGCCGGCTCGCCCCGCGCGACCTCGACGCCGCCCTCGCCCAGGTCGCCGACATCGAGGCGGTGGGGCGCCAGGCCCTCACCGAGATCCGCGAGGCCGTCACCGGCTACCGCGAGGGCAGCCTCTCCACCGAGCTGGACCGCGCCCGCTCGGCCCTGGCGGCGGCCGGGATCGAGGCCGTCGTCAAGGAGTCCGGCCCGCCGCTGCCCTCGCAGACCGAGGCCCTCCTCGGCTGGGTGGTGCGGGAGGGGGTGACCAACGTCGTACGGCACAGCGGGGCCACCACCTGCGTCATCGAGCTCGCCGGCGCCGACGGTCAGGTACGCCTGCGGATCACCGACGACGGCCGCGGCGTAGGCTCGGCCCCCGGGTCGGGCTCCGGCCTCAAGGGGCTCACGGAGCGGCTGGCCGCGGCCGGCGGTTCCCTCGGCACCGGCCCCGCGCCCCGGGGCGGGTTCCAGGTCGTCGCCGAACTGCCGGTGGAGGAGGAACAGGCCGCATGAGCAGCCCCATCAAGGTCCTGCTGGCCGAGGACCAGGGCATGATGCGCGGGGCGCTCTCCCTGCTGCTGAACCTGGAGGACGACATCGAGGTCGTCGCGCAGGTCGCCGCGGGGGACGAGATCGTCACCACGGCGCTGGAGGCCAGGCCCGACGTCGCCCTGCTCGACATCGAGCTCCCCGGGCGCAGCGGGCTCGACGCGGCGGCGGAACTGCGTGAGCGGCTCCCGCAGTGCAAGGTGCTCATCCTCACGACGTTCGGCCGTCCCGGGTACCTGCGCCGCGCCATGGAGGCCGGGGCGTCCGGCTTCCTCGTCAAGGACGGCCCCGTCGAGGACCTCGCCGCCGCGATCCGGCGCGTCCTCGCCGGGCACCGCGTCATCGACCCCGCCCTGGCCGCGGCCGCCCTCAGCACGGGGCCCAGCCCGCTGACGCCGCGCGAACAGGACGTGCTCAACGCGGCCGCGGACGGGGCGACGGTGGCGGACATCGCGGCGCGGGTGCATCTGTCGGAGTCGACGGTGCGCAACTATCTGTCCTCCGCCATCGGGAAGACGGGCACCCGGAACCGCACGGAAGCGGTGCGCACGGCCCGCCACAACGGGTGGCTCTGACCCTCTGTCCGGGGTGCGTTCTGTGGGGCCCGGTTGTCGTGTGCGGGTTGTTTGCGCCTGCGGCGGGCATCCCCCGCCCGCCCTCCCGATTGCCCGGCGCGGTCAGTGACCGCCCCGCTGCGTACGTTGTGGGTCGGTGCCGCGCCGGGGCACCTCCTCGGCGCTCGCGGCGCTGCCTTACATCATTCGGCGCCCCGTGCTCCGCTCGTCGCCTGCGGGGGCACCCCGCCACACCCCCTCCCGTGTGTTGGGGCGACTGACGGCCGGTGGGGGTGAGTGGGGCACTTGCGGCCACCCCGAACCGCCCTCCTACCCCCCACCGGCCGTTGGTCGCCGCTCGATACGGAGGGGGCGGGGTCGTAGGGGTGGGCGTTCTGGACGCTGACGTGTATTTGTTGTGCGGCACAGACGGCACTGATCTGGACCGCCCGCCATGCACATAAATATGCGGTCCAGAATGCCCAGCCCCGGAGGCCCCGCCCCCGGCCCACCACGAACCGCGCGAAGCCCGCACCAACCGCGCCGGGCAATCGGGAGGGCGGCGGGGAAACCCCCCACCGCAGGCGCAAACGAGCCGCACACAAACACCCGGGCAGCCCGGCGCAGCCGCCCGCAGGCACAAACAACCCGCACACGACAACCGGCCGCACGGGGCACCCCCCGGATCGGGGACCGCACGCGTGGGGGACGATGGGGGCATGAGCACGCCACCCCCCGCAGACGTCCCCGCGGACGCACTGGCCGCCTTCGAGGCCGCGAAGGGCTTCATGCCCACCCACGAGGGCCTCGCCCTCCACGCGGCCGCCGCCGACGCCGCCGGCCGCCTCCCGGGCCTGCCCCTGCTGGAGGTCGGCACGTACTGCGGCCGCTCCACGATCCTGCTGGCCGCCGCCGCCCGCGACGCGAAGACGGTCGCCGTCACCGTCGACCACCACCGCGGCAGCGAGGAGCAGCAGCCCGGCTGGGAGTACCACGACACGGCGCTCGTCGACCCCGAGGTCGGCCTGATGGACACCCTCCCCGCCTTCCGGCGCACCCTGCACGCCGCCGGACTGGAGGAGCACGTGGTCGCGGTCGTGGGCCGCTCCCCGCAGGTCGCGGCGGTGTGGGGGAAGCCGCTCGCCCTGGTCTTCATCGACGGCGGGCACACCGACGAGCACGCCGGCAACGACTACGAGGGCTGGGCGCCGCACCTCGCGCAGGACGGCCTGCTGGTGATCCACGACGTGTTCGCGGACCCGGCCGACGGCGGCCAGGCGCCTTGGCGGATCTACCGGCGCGCGCTGGAGTCGGGCGCGTTCGAGGAGCTCTCGGTGACCGGTTCCCTGCACGTACTGCGGCGTACGGGCCCGGGAATCTGAGCCTGCGGATAGCATCGCTGACGTGTTCAAGACCAAGACACGCATCGCCGTGGCCGTGACCGCGCTGGTGCCGACCTGTGCGGCGGCCTGGCTCGTGTGGACCGCGTCGGGCGATCCGGTAGCCGGTAAGAACGCCGACCTCTCGCTGAGCGAGCCGCTGCCGGCCTCGGCCGCGGCGTCGCGGCAGCCGTCGGCGCCGAAGGCCCTGTCCGTCGCCAAGCCGCTCGCCGGGAAGGTCGTCGTCCTCGACCCGGGGCACAACACGAGCAACAGCCGGCACACCCGCGAGATCAACCGCCTGGTGAACATCGGCACCGGCCGCAAGGCGTGCGACACCACGGGCACCGCGACCAACTCGGGGTACTCCGAGGCCTCGTACACGCTGGACGTGTCCCGGCGCGTGAGGGCACTGCTCGCGGCGCGCGGCGCCACGGTGAAGCTGACGCAGGACGGGAACCGCGCGTACGGCCCGTGCATCGACGAGCGCGCCCGGATCGGCAACAAGGCGAAGGCCGACGCCGTCGTGTCGGTGCACGGCGACGGGTCCGCGGCAGGCAACCGCGGCTTCCACGTCATCCTCCCGGCCTCGGTGCACCGCGGCATCGCCGACACCCGCAAGATCGTCGCGCCCTCCAAGCGGCTGGGCACCGCCGTGAAGAACCACTTCGCGACGGCGTCCGGCACCAAGCCGTCGAACTACGTGGGCCGCGGTACGGGCCTGGTCGTCCGCAGCGATCTGGGCGGGCTCAACCTCAGCACCGTGCCCAAGGTGCTGATCGAGTGCGGCAACATGCGCGACCCGAAGGACGCGGCGCTGATGAAGAGCGCGGCCTGGCGGCAGAAGGCGGCCAAGGGCATCGCGGACGGCATCACGGCGTATTTGCAGGGCAGGCAGTGATCGACCGGTGTCCATCAGGTCCCGATCCTGTCACCGGGACCCTGCCGGGCTCAGCCGCGGACGTGTGTCCTCATACGATGGGGAACAGCCCTGCGACAGCGATGACGAGACGACTGACAAGGACCCCCAGTGAATAACCGCTCCCTCACCCGAGGAGACGGCGCGGTGATCGGCGCGGCGCTGCTGCTGCTGATCGCCTCGTTCCTGAACTTCTACGCCGCGAAGAACTGCGACGCGGACGGGTGCGCCGTCAGCGCCTGGAAGAGCGAGCTGTTCCCGCTGCTGCCCTCGGTGCACCTACTGGGCCTGGTCGCCGCCGGCCTGTTCGTGGCCTCGCGTTTCCAGCCCGAGGGGCGCAAGGTGCTCGGCATCGGCCTGGCCCAGTGGGGCGCGGTGCTGTCCGTGGCCGCCGCCTGGGACGCCCTGTGGTCGCTCTTCAACGGCAACGAGGCCTTCGAGCTGGGCGCCGGCGCCTACCTCTCCTTCGTCGCCGCCGCCGCTCTCGCCGCCGCCATGCTGCTCACCCTGCAGGGCCTGCCCGCCCTGAAGGCGCCGCTGCTGCCCGCTCCCAAGCCGCAGCAGCCCCAGCAGGCGCAGCCGTACGGCGGCCAGCAGGGCCAGCCGTACCCGGGCGTGCAGCAGGGCGGCTACGGGTACCCGGGGCAGACCGGCGGGCACGGCGCGCCGGCCGACCCGTCGTTCGGCGGCGGGCAGTACGGCTACCCGCAGGGACAGCAGCAGCCCCAGCAGCAGCCGCCGCAGGCCCAGCCCTCGGCGGAGTTCACGGCCTTCTGGTTCGCGGTGCCCGTGGCACGGCCGCTGTACGCGGAGGACGGTTCGGGCCGGCAGATCGCCGAACTGACCCCCGGCACCTGGTACCTGGCGGTGGACCAGAGCGGCACGATCCTGGTCGCGCAGACCCAGGACGGCCGGCGCGGCGTCCTGCAGGACGCCGACGGCATCCAGCGCGGCTGATCCCCCGCTCCTCGCGCACGCACGAGCCGTGCCCCGGGCCGTCCGGTCCGGGGCACGGCTGTTTCCCTTCCGGGGTGGGTGAGGTTGCCGTACCGTACGGCTGACATACCGTCAGATACGGCAGGAGGCGTGCGCATGCGGCTCGGTCTGGCCCTCGGCTACTGGGGGCGCGGCCCCTCCCCCGACCACCTGGCCCTGGCGCAGGAGGCCGAGCGGCTCGGCTACGACTCGGTGTGGACGGCCGAGGCCTGGGGCTCGGACGTGTTCACCCCGCTCACCTGGATCGCCGCGCACACCAGCCGGATCCGGCTCGGCACGGGCATCGCCCAGATGGCGGCCCGCTCCCCCACCGCCACCGCGATGCACGCGCTGACCCTGGACCACCTCTCCGGCGGCCGGGTCATGCTGGGTCTCGGCCTGTCGGGGCCGCAGGTGGTGGAGGGCTGGTACGGCAGGCCGTTCCCGCGCAGTCCGCTGACCGCGACCCGGGAGTACGTGGACGTCGTACGGCAGGTGCTGCGCCGCGAGGGCCCGGTGGCGCTGGACGGGCGCTTCCATCCGCTGCCGTACGCGGGGCCGGACGCGACCGGCCTCGGCAGGCCGCTCAAGCCGATCACGCATCCGCTCCGGGCCGGCCTGCCGATCCTGCTGGGAGCCGAGGGCCCGAAGAACATCGCCCAGACCACCCGCATCGCCGACGGCTGGCTGCCGCTGTACTGGTCGCCGTTCCGCACGGACGTGTACGAGGCCTCACTGGCGGACGCGCCGAAGGAGTTCATGATCGCCCCGATGGCGCGCGCCCGGCTGTGCGACGACCCGGCGGAGGGGCTGCTGCCGGTGAAGGCGATGCTCGGCTTCTACATCGGCGGGATGGGCGCCGCCTCCCGCAACTTCCACGCCGACCTGATGGCCAGGATGGGGTACGAGGAGGAGGCCCGGCGCATCCAGGAGCTGTTCCTGGCCGGGCGGCGCGAGGAGGCGGTGGCGGCGGTGCCGGACGCCTTCGCGGACGAGATCTCGCTCGTCGGCCCGCGCGGGAGGATCGCGGAGCGGCTGGAGGTGTGGCGGTCGGGCCCGGTGACCGACCTGCTGGTCACCGCGCCCGACCCGGCCACCCTGCGGGTGCTGGCCGAGCTCATCCGCCGCTGAGCTGGGACAGCGAGGGCACCTTGTCGGTGACCTTGGCGCCGGCGTCCTCGCCGGCCGACTTGACGCCGCTGATGGTGTCCTGGAAGGTGCCCACGATGTCGTCCGTGCCCTGGCCGCTGCGCAGCTTGGCCGGCAGGTCCTTGAGCGAGTCGATGCCCGCCGTCAGCGGGGCCACCAGCTTGGAGAGGGTCGGGTCGCCCTTGGCGTTCTCCGAGGCGGCCTTGAGCCGGTTGTAGGCGAAGGCCCCGGCGAGGCCGGCCTTCACCAGGGCGAGCTTGCGGCCGTCGGCGTCCTTCTGGAACTTGCCCTCGCGGTAGGGCTTGACGATCCACTGGTAGGTCGCGCCGGCGGCCAGTCCGGCGTTGGCGACGAAGCGGGTCTTGGCGAGCTTCTGCTTCTGCACGGAGGAGGTGGGGCTCGCGGTGCCGCCGCTCGCGCTCCCGTCGGAGTCGCCGCCGCAGGCGGGGACCACGAGGAGCAGGCCGGAGAGCAGGAGGGCGGTCAGGGCGCGGCGCAAGGGCATGACGGTTTCTCCCGGGGGATGCGGTGCGTGATCGCATCCTCGCCCGGGCCCCGGGGACCGGCCACCGCACAGGGCCGTACGGGGCGTCAGGCGCGCGCCGGCCCGCCACGTTTCAGTCCGCCGATCGGGGCAAGACGGCAGGTATGTCCAGACGTTATCGCGGCAATCTGGCGGCCACGATCATCATGGTGGCCGCGGACGTGGCGGCATTCATCCTGATCCTTTGGATCGTGCTGTGGGTCCTCGACGCCAACCGGGCGAACGACCTCGTGGAGTGGATCCACGACATGGCGTCCTGGCTCGGTGGCTGGGCCCACGACATCTTCTCCACCCAATCCGCATGGGCGCGCACCCTGCTGAACTACGGTCTGCCGGCGGCGGTCTACCTGATCGTCGGGCACGCCGTGGCGGGTCGCGTCAACCGGGCCTGACGCCCGCTCACCGGCCGGCGCAGCACCCCACCGCCTCGGGCACCAGCCCGAGCGGCAGCCGGTCGCCCCCGAAGACAGCCGTCGTCGCCTCGTCCCCTCCCAGGGCGGCGACGGCGAGCAGCAGGGCCCCGGCCGTCCACGTGGTGCGTTCCCGGGGCCACACGGCAGGTCCGGTGCCGGCCTGCGCGTCGCCCTCGAAGACGTACCCGGTCCAGTACATGCCGTCCTCGGAGCGCAGGTGGCGGATCGCGGCCAGGATCTCCACCGCGCGGTCGGACTCGCCCATCGCCCACAGGGCGAGGGCGAGTTCGGCGCTCTCCCCGCCGGTCACCCAGGGGTTGGGCACCACGCAGCGGACGCCGAGGCCGGGCACGACGAACTCGTCCCAGCGTGCCAGGACGCGCTCCCGGGCGGCCTCGCCGCGCAGCACCCCGCCGAGGACCGGGTAGTACCAGTCCATCGAGTAGCGGTCCTTGTCCAGGAACCGCTCGGGGTGGTGGGCGATGGCGTGCCCGAGGGCACCGGCGGCCAGCTCCCAGTCGGGCTGCGGGTCCTCGCGGTGCTCGGCGACGGCCAGCGCGCAGCGCAGCGCCTGGTACATCGACGAGCAGCCGGTCAGCAGCGCCTCCTGCGGGAACGTCCCGTCCTCCTCGCGCTTCCAGGCGATCTGCCCGCCGGGCAGCTGGAGTTCCAGGACGTACTCGACGGCCGCGTACAGCACCGGCCACATGCTCTCCACGAAGGCGTCGTCGCCGGTGGACAGGTAGTGGTGCCACACGCCGACGGCGACGTAGGCGCAGAAGTTGCTCTCCCGGCCCAGGTCGGTGGGTTCGCCCTCGGCGCCGTCGCCGTAGCCGTAGGCGGCGTACCAGGAGCCGTCCGGGTTCTGCCGTCGGGCGAGCCAGGTGTAGGCGGCCTCGGCGTGCTCGTGCTCGCCCGCGGCGTCCAGCGCCATGGCGGCCTCGACGTGGTCCCAGGGGTCGAGGTGACCGCCCTCGAACCACGGTATGGCGCCGTCGGGCCGCTGGACGGCGAGGATCCCGGCGACGGTCTGCGCGGCCTGCTCGGAGGTCAGGACGCCGGGCAGGACGAGGTGTTCGGTCCGCCTCACGCGTCGACGCCCGCCTTCGGGTTGTGCGGCTTGGTGGCGTAGGCGACGAAGCTCTTGCCGATCAGCGGGTTGAGCGTGTTCTCGGCGAGCCGGGTGGCCAGCGGCTTCTTCATGATGTCCCAGACCAGCAGCTTGTGGTACAGCTTCACCGGCAGGGCCTTGTCGTTGTCCACGCCGACGGCGCACTTGATCCACCAGTACGGGGAGTGCAGCGCGTGCGCGTGGTGGGTGCCGTACGGGCGCAGGCCCGCCTCACGGATCCTGCCCAGCAGCTCGTCGGCCCGGTAGATGCGGATGTGCCCGCCCTCGACCTCGTGGTACGCGTCGGACAGCGCCCAGCAGATCTTCTCCGGCCCGTAGCGCGGCACGGTGATCGCGATCAGCCCGCCCGGCTTGAGGACGCGCACCATCTCGGCGAGCACGCCCTTGTCGTCCGGGATGTGCTCCATGACCTCGGAGATGATGACGCGGTCGAAGCTGTCGTCGGGGAACGGCAGGCTGAGCGCGTCGCCCTCCATGGCCGTGGCGGTCGCGCCGGCCGGGGCCTCCCCGGCCTCCTTCATGGCGGCGAACCACTTGGCGACCTCGCGGATCTCGTCGCCGTTCCGGTCCAGGGCGACCACGTTCGCACCGCGCCGGTAGCACTCGAAGGCGTGGCGGCCCGCGCCGCAGCCCAGGTCGAGCACGCGGTCACCCGGAGCGAGCGGGAAGCGGGAGAAGTCGACGGTCAGCACGTGGAGTCTGCTTTCGTCCGGGACGGTGACTGGACAGTGGGCCGCGGCCCCCCGGCGGCCTCGATCGCCGCGCGGTAGTGCTCGGCGGTGCCGATGGCGGCCCGCTCCCAGGTGAAGCGGGCCAGTACGCGTTCCCGGCCGGCCCGGCCGAGACGGCGGCGCAGCCCGGAGTCGCGCAGCAGCCGGCCCAGCGCCGCGGCCAGCGCGCCCGGGTCCCCCGGCGGCACGGCGAGGCAGGTCTCCCCGTCCGGTCCGGCCACCTCGGGGATGGCACCGCCGGTGGTCGCGACCAGCGGCGTCCCGGTGGCCATGGCCTCGGCGGCCGGCAGCGAGAAGCCCTCGTACAGCGACGGCACGCACGCCACTTGGGCGCTGCGCACCAGGTCGACCAGCTCCGCGTCGCTGATGCCCTTGACGAAGTCGACGGCGCCGCCGAGCCCGTACCGCTCGATGGCGGCGGCCACCGGGCCGTCGTCGGCCCGCTTGCCGACGACGACGAGGTGCGCGTCGGGGTGCTCGGTGCGCAGCTTGGCGAGGGCCTCCACGAGGTGGATCAGGCCCTTGAGGGGTACGTCGGCGCTGGACGTGGTGACGATCCGGCCCGGCACCTCGGGCACGGACGGGTCGGGCGAGAACAGCCCGGTGTCGGCGCCGATGTGCACGACGTGCACGCGGTCCTCGCGCACCCCGAGGTGGTCGACGATCTCCTGGCGGGAGCTGCCGGAGACGGTCAGCACGGACGGCAGCCGGCGCGAGACCCGCTTCTGCATCCGGGTGAAGCCGTACCAGCGGCGGACCGACGCCCGGCGCTTCCACCCCTGCGCGACGTCGAGTTCGAGCTGCCGGTCGACGGTGATGGGGTGGTGGATGGTCGTCACCAGCGGCGCGCCGAGGGCGTCCGGGCCGCCGAGGAGGCCGTAGCCGAGCGTCTGGTTGTCGTGGATGACGTCGAAGGCCCCGCGCCGGGCGGCCAGGTGACGGCGGGCGCGCAGGCTGAACGTCAGCGGCTCCGGGAAGCCGCCGGTCCACATCGTGCCGACCTCCAGCGCGTCCACCCAGTCGCGGTACTCGCCGCGCTTCGGGGTGCGGAACGGGTCCGGCTGGCGGTAGAGGTCCATGCTCGGCAGCTCGGTGAGGCGTACCCCGTCACCGACCGCGTCGAGCACGGGGTAGGGCTGGGCGCCGATCACCTCGACGCTGTGCCCGAGCCGGGCGAGTTCCCTGGACAGATGGCGTACGTAGACGCCCTGGCCCCCGCAGAACGGGTTCCCCTTGTAGGTGAGCAGCGCGATCCGGAGCGGCCTGGCCTCTGCGGTCACTCACGGCCCCCTTCTCACTGCACTTCAGCGGGAGCGTAGCCGCCCGTGCCTCGCTAGAACAAGTTTCAGAATCGGTTACTCAGGAGTTGGCCCGAGAGCACGAAGATACCTGTAGCCGTGCGGGGTGCCCTGGCCGGTCCGGGTGATTCCCGCCACGCCGTGCCTGCGGCCGCGCCCGGTGTTTGCGTGCGGGTGCGTCGCTCCTGCGGCGGGCGGTTTCCCCGCCGCCCGCCCTCCCCCAGCCTTCGGCCGGGGGACCCCCATCCGGCGCGGTCACGGTTGCGGGTCGGCCGCTCGCCGGAGGCTGGGGGCACCCCCAGCGGGAGTTGGGGGAGGGCTGGCGCAACCCCACAACGGCGCCGCACGTGCCCGGTGCGCACGGTGTCGTCGGCGTGTGCACGCCGGTGGTGGGGGTGTGCCAACCCTCCCCCAGCCTTCGGCCGGGGGACCCCCATGCCTTGCGGAACGACTTCCCACAACCCCCACCTCGTCCGGCCGTCAGTCGCCCCAACTCGTGGGAGGGGGTGTGGCGGGGTGCGCCCATGGGGGTCCCCCCGGCCGAAGGCTGGGGGAGACGAGCGGCGAACCCGGCGCCCAATGATGTGGACGTAAACCGCGAGCGCTGTGGGGGTCCCCCCGGCCGAAGGCTGGGGGAGACGTGCGCCGGCGCGGCCCCGACGCCAGACGAACAGTGCGCAGGCCCGCACTGACCGCGCCGGGCAATCGGAAGGGAGGGCGGGGGAGAAACCCCAACCGCAACCACGACGGCGCCGCACACGAGGCAGGCACGCACACACGCACCCCCACGGAAAGGCACCGCAGTACGCTGGGGGCCGGTTCCGCACGGCGCACAGATTCGGATTGGGACAGATGACCGCAGCTCCTCAGCCGACGCCGTCCCCCGTGCCGCTGACCGAGCGTCAGGAAGCCCGCCGCCGCCGCATCCTGCGCACCAGCGCCGAGCTCGCCGTGCGGGGCGGATTCGACGCCGTCCAGATGCGCGAGGTCGCCGAGCAGTCGAACGTCGCGCTGGGCACCCTCTACCGCTACTTCCCGTCCAAGATCCATCTGCTCGTCGCCACGATGCGGGACCAGCTGGAGCACCTCCACGAGGCGCTGCGCAAGCGCCCGCCCTCGGCCGCCGAGCCCGCGGACCGCGTGGCGGAGACGCTGATGCGCGCGTTCCGCGCGATGCAGCGCGAGCCGCACCTCGCGGACGCCATGGTGCGGGCGCTGACCTTCGCCGACCGTTCCGTCAGCCCGGAGGTGGACGCCGTGTCGCGGCTGACGACCGCGATCGTCCTGGACGCGATGCGGCTGGACGGGCCGCCCGGGCCCGAGCTGCTGTCCGCGGTCCGCGTCATCGAGCACACCTGGCACTCGGCCCTGGTGACCTGGCTGTCGGGGCGCGCCTCGATCGCCCAGGTGAAGATCGACATCGAGACGGTGTGCCGGCTGATCGACCTCACCGATCCGCGCCGCGCGAAGCCCTGACCCCTCCGGCCCGTTCACTCCTCGGGCGGGAAGACCGCCTCGCCGGAGTCGGCCAGCGTGATGCTGATCGCCTCCACCGGGCAGCCCTCCGCCGCGGCGAGCAGCGCCTCGGCGGCGTCGGTGTCCGTGGCCGCCGGATGGGACTGACGGGCGGCGTCGAGGGTGAAGCCGCCCGGTGCGGAGTTCACGCACATGCCCGAGCCGATGCACACCCCCCGGTCGACCTCGAGGTGCCACCGGTCCCCCACGGGGTCAGCCCTCCCAGCCGGCGGGCAGGTGGATCATCTTGTGCTCCAGGTACTCGCCCAGCCCCTCGGGGCCGAACTCGCGCCCGAGCCCGGAGTTCTTGTAGCCGCCGAAGGGTCCGAGCATGTCGAGGCTGAAGGTGTTGACGTTGAAGGTGCCGGTGCGCACCCGGCGGGCGACGTCGATGCCGTGCTCGACGTCACCGGTCCACACGCTGCCGGACAGGCCGTAGTCGGAGTCGTTGGCGATGCGGACGGCCTCGGCCTCGTCCTCGTACGGCAGCAGGCAGATGACCGGGCCGAAGATCTCCTCGCGGGCGATCCGCATGGAGTTGGTGACGTCGCCGAAGAGGGTGGGCTCGACGTACCAGCCGGTGGGCTGCGCCTGGGGGCGGCCGCCGCCGGTGAGGACCTTGGCGCCCTCCTGCTGGCCGAGGGCGATGTAGTCCAGGGAGCGCTGCTGCTGGCGGCGGGCGACCAGCGGGCCGACCTGGGTGGCGGGGTCGAGGGGGTCGCCGACGACGAGGGCGGAGGCGGCGGCCGCCAGGCGCTCGGCGGTCTCGTCGTAGCGGGAGCGGGGCGCGAGGATGCGGGTCTGGGCGACGCAGGCCTGGCCGTTGTTCATCCAGGCGGCCGAGACGATGCCGGGGACGGCGGTGTCCAGGTCGGCATCGGGCAGGACCAGCGCGGCGGACTTGCCGCCGAGTTCCAGCGTCACGCGGGTGAGGTTGCGGGAGGCGACCTCCATGACACGCTTGCCGGCGGCGACCGAGCCGGTGAAGGAGACCTTGTCGACGCCGGGGTGGCCGACCAGGTACTCGCTGACCTCGCGGTCGGCGGGCAGGATCGACAGCACACCCTCGGGCAGCCCCGCCTCCGCGGCGATCTCGCCGAGCAGGTACGCGTCGAGCGGTGACTCCGGCGACGGCTTGAGGACCACCGCGCACCCGGCGAGCAGCGCGGGGGCGAGCTTGGCGGCGGCGGTGAACTGCGGGACGTTCCAGGGGACGACGGCGGCGACGACGCCGGCCGGCTCGCGGCGCACCAGGAGCGGCCCGAGCACGCCGGCCCGTCGTTCCTCCCAGGTGAAGCCGCGTGCGACGGTGATCGCGGCGTCCCACACCATCATCGCGCCGAGCGCCTGCGCGAGCACGCTCCAGGAGTAGGGCGAGCCGTTCTGGGAGCTGATGACGCGGGCGATCTCGTCGTGGCGCACGGCGATCGCGTCCTTGATGCGCGTGACGACCGCGATGCGCTCGTCGAGGGTCGTACGCGGCCACAGGCCCTCGTCGAAGGCCCTGCGGGCGGCGGCGACGGCCCGGTCGACGTCCTCGCGGGAGGCGTGCGGCACCCGCGCGAAGACCTGCTCGGTGTGGGGCGAGACGACCTCGATGGTGCCGGTGCCGAGCGGGTCCACCAACTCCCCGCCGATGAAGAGCTGTCCGTGTTCGACGATCCCGTTCCCGTCCATGCCTGTCCCGTCCCGCCTTTGGCTGATGCCTCGTCAGAAAGTGACTCTGCTTCAGAACTGATACCAGTTCTAGTTATGGTGGGCAATGCATGCGACGGAGCGGAGAGGGGCCCTCATGGAGCACGGCGACGGCATCTGGAGCATCCCGGTCCCGATCCCCGACAACCCCCTGGGCCACACGCTCGTCTACGTCGTCGACACCGACCGCGGCCCCGTCCTGGTCGACACCGGCTGGGACGACCCCGCCTCCTACGACGCCCTCGCCCACGGCCTCACCGCGCTCGGCACCTGTGTCGCCGACGTCCACGGCGTCCTGGTCACGCACCACCACCCCGACCACCACGGCCTGTCCGGCCAGGTCCGCGAGGCCTCCGGCGCCTGGATCGCCATGCACCCCGCCGACACCGCCGTCGTCCGCCGCGCCCGCGGCGCCGCACCGGGCCTGTGGCTGGACTACCTCGCCGCCAAACTCGCCGCCGCCGGCGCCCCCGAGGAGCACCTCGCCCCGCTGCGGGCGGTGCGCGCCGAGCGCCGCGCCGCGAACGTACCGGGCCTGCGGCCCGCCCTCCCCGACCGCGACATCGTCCCCGGTGAGCGGGTCCCGCTGGCCGGCCGCGCCATCCGCGCGGTGTGGACCCCCGGCCACACCCCCGGTCACGTCTGCCTCTTCGAGGAGGACGGCCGCCGCCTCTTCTCCGGCGACCACCTGCTGCCCGGGATCTCCCCGCACATCGGCCTGTACGAGGACCCCGACGAGACGACCGCCGGCGACCCCCTGGGCGACTACCTCGACTCCCTGGAACGCGTCGCCCGGCTCCACCCCGCGCAGGTGCTGCCCGCCCACAAGCACCCCTTCACCGACGCCCGCGCCCGCGTGCGCGAGCTGCTGGACCACCACGCCGACCGCCTCGCCTCGCTCCGCACCCTGATCGCCGAGGCCCCGCGCACCCCGTGGCAGCTGGCCGAGGCCATGCAGTGGAACCGCCCCTGGGAGCAGATCCCCTTCCCCTCCCGGAACATCGCCGTCGCCGAGGCCGAGGCGCACCTGCGTCGCCTGGTCAAGCTCGGGCACGCCGAACCCGTGCCCGGGTCGGATCCGGTCGCGTACACCGCGGTGTGAGCCAGCCGGTGTGAGCCAGACCGCACACGGCCGGGCACGGCGCGGCGCGCGGTCCCGGCTAAGGTGTGGTCGACACACCAAGTCCAATCACGTCCGAGCGGGGGAAGCCGGTGCGAATCCGGCGCTGACCCGCAACCGTGAGCCGTCCCCGTCCGGGGAGGGCCCAGCCGGAGCACCCGCACGGACGGGAGCGGCTCTTCCGTCGAGGTACACGGAGCCGGAGCCCGGTGCCGTGACCGCGCGCCCGCATCCGTCTGCGCGACCGCTCACCCGAAAGGCACCACCCGATGCACCTGCGCCGCACCGCCGCGGCCGCCCTGGCCGCCTTCAGCACGCTCCTCATAGCCGCGTCGCCGTCACCGTCGCCCGCGGCCGCGCCCGCAGCGCTGTACGGGGAGGCCGACCCGACGTACGACGGCGTGTGGCGTCAGTCGTACGCGCTGCTGGCGCTCCACGCGGCCGACACGGAACCGGCCGGGGACGCGGTGGAGTGGCTCGCCAAGCAGCAGTGCGCGGACGGCGGCTTCGCCTCGTACCGTCCCGACCCGACGGCGCCCTGCGACCCGAAGACCGAGGACACCAACGCCACCGCCATCGCGGTCCAGGCGCTCGCCGTCCACGGCCAGGACTTCGCCGTCAAGCGCGCCGCCGAGTGGCTCGCCAAGGTGCAGAACCGCGACGGCGGCTGGTCGTACAACCCCGGCGGCGCCTCCGACGCCGACTCCACCGGCGTCGTCATCGGCGGCCTCAAGGCCGCCGGCACCGACGTCAAGTCCGTGACCACCGACGGGCGGTCGCCCTACGACGCGCTGCGCTCCCTCCAGGTGGCCTGCGGCAAGAAGGACGGCGGCGCGTTCGCCTACCAGCCCGACCCCAAGTCCGGTGCCCTCGCGGCCAACGCCAAGGCCACCGCCGACGCCGTGCGCGGCGCCGAGGGCGCGGGCTTCGTCGTCGAGGCCCCCGACCGCGACGTCCCCGTGCGCGACGGGTGCGGCGGCAGCGCCTCCGACGCGGGCGCCGCCTGGCTCGCCGGCGGTCTCACCGCCGGCGGCAGCCACTTCGAAGCGGTCACCCCGGGCTCCGACCAGAAGACCCCCGACTTCGGCACCACCGCCGACGCCGTCGTCGCCCTCGCCGCCGGCGGCCACCTCGACGCCGCCAAGGGCGCGTACAACTGGCTCGCCGCCAACTCCGCCGCGTGGTCCAAGGACAACCCCACCGCCCTCGCGCAGCTCGCCCTGGCCGCGTACGCCACCGGCAACCCCCTGCGCGACCACATCACGCAGCTCAGCGCCCTCGGTCCGGTCGCGGAACAGAAGCCCGACTCCTCCGGCGGCAGTTCGGTGTGGTGGATCGTCGGCGCCTGCCTGGTCGCGGGCATCGGCATCGGGGTGCTGCTCGCCGGCCGGAAGCACCGGCTGTGAGGCGGCCGCCCCTCACGGCGGCGGCACTCCTCCTGGCCCTGGTGGCCGTCCTCGTCGCGACGCCCGCGCACGCGGCCACCTACCGGTACTGGTCCTTCTGGCAGCGTGACGCGGCCACCGACGCCTGGGCGTACGCCCAGACCGGTCCCGCCCTCAGCCGCCCCGACGACGGTGCCGTCGAGGGCTGGCGCTTCGGCGTCAGCCCCGACGCCGACTCGGCCGCCCGCCCCCGCGGCGCCGCCCGGTTCGCTGACGTCTGCGACGGCACCCCGGCCCGCCCCGGCACCAAGCGCGTCGCCCTGCTGCTCGACTTCGGCACCGCCGCCGACGCCCCGGCCGCCCGCACCGCCTGCGCCCGCGTCCCCGCCGACGCCACTTCCGCCGACGCCCTGGCCGCCGTCGCGCCCCCGCTCCGCTACAACTCCGCGGGCCTCGTCTGCGCCATCGCCGGCTACCCCGCCACGGGCTGCGGCGAGCAGGTCACCGACGACGCCGCGGCCCCCGCACCCGCCCCCTCCTCCGGTCCCGCGCTCGGCACGTACGGCGCCGCCGCCGTCGTCCTCGTCGTCGCCGCGGCCGCCACCTGGCAGGTCCGGCGGCGCCGGAGCGACCGCCCGTGACCACCGCTGCGCCCCTGCCGTGGACCAACGGCGCGCCGCTCTCCGGCCCGCGTGCCATGCGGGCCCTCGCCCTTCTTGTGCGGCTGCACCCGCGCAACCGCGACGACCTGACCGGCCCGGCCGCCCGGCCCCGGCGGACGGACCTCCCCTCTGCCGGCACCCCCGCCGAACCACGCACGGGCGACGCAACCGCCGCGCAGGCCGAGGTATCGGGCACCCTCGCCCGACTGCGTCCGCGCACCCGGGAGGACTTGGCAGGCCCGCCGGCGCCGGAGCGACCACCCGTGACCGCCCCTGCGCCCTCCCCGCGGCCCGGCGCCGCCACCCTCCCCTCGCGCGCCGCCAGGGCCGCGACGCAGGGCGCGCACACCGCCGCCACCGCGGCCACCGCCGGTGGGGGCCGACGCCACCACGCCGGCACCGGCGGACGCGCGGACGGGCCGACCGGCACACCGGCCACGGCATCGCGGACCCTCGCACTGCTCGCCCGGCTGCGCCTGCGCCGGCACGGCGACTCGCCCACCCCGACCGCCCGCCCTGCCGGCACGGCGGCACGGACCCAACGGGACAACGCCCCCTTGGGCAGCGCCAACGGCCCCCTCCAGTCGGCTGCCCCGGCCATCCGCCCCGGCGGCGCGCCGGCGCGCATCCTGCGGGACATCACCCCCGGGGCCGGCGCCGGCGAACCGCCCACGGGCAACGCAACCGCCCTGCCTGGCGCGGCACCACGCCCCCGGCCGGTCCTCACACCGCCCCCCGGGGACGACCACCACGCCCTCCCCCGCAGCGCGGAAGGCGGCGGCTCCGCCCGGTTGCGCGCGCTGCTGCGGCTGCCTGACCGCACCAAGGACGCGGGCACCGAGGAAGGGCGGGCGGGCCGGAGGCGCGGGCCGCACGCGGGGGCGTGGTGGCTGTGGGCCCTGGGGCTCGCCACGGCCGCGTCGCGGACGACGAACCCGGCACTGCTCGCGCTGCTCGCCGCCGTCGCCGGGTACGTCGTGGCCGTGTGCCGGGTGCCGGACGCACCCTGGTCGCGGTCGTACGCCGCGTTCCTCCGGCTGGGTCTGGTGGTCATCGCCATCCGGCTCGCCTTCGCCGTCGTCCTGGGGTCCCCGATCCCCGGCACGCACACCGTGGTGTCCCTCCCCGAAGTGCCGCTGCCCGACTGGGCGCGGGGCGTCCGTCTCGGCGGGCGGGTCACCGCCGAGGGGCTGTGGTTCGCCTTCCGCGAGGGCATGAAGCTGGCCGCGCTCCTGGCGTGCCTCGGCGCCGCCAACGCCCTGGCCAACCCCGCGCGGCTGCTGAAGTCGCTGCCCGGCGCCCTGTACGAGGCGGGCGTCGCCGTGGTCGTCGCGATGACGTTCGCGCCGCACCTGGTCGCCGACGTCCGGCGGCTGCGGACGGCCCGAAGGCTGCGGGGCCGCGCGGACAAGGGCGTACGGGCGCTGCTCCAGGTCGGCCTGCCCGTGCTCGAGGGCGCGCTGGAGCGTTCCGTCGCCCTCGCGGCCGCCATGGACGCCCGCGGTTACGGCCGCACGGCCGAGGTGCCGCCCGCCGTGCGCCGGGCGACCGTCGCGCTGACCCTCGGCGGGCTGCTCGGGCTGTGCGCCGGCACCTACGCGCTGCTGGCCGCCGCGGGCGCCGCGTACGGCCTGCCCCTGCTGCTGGCCGGTCTGGCCTCCGCCGTCGCGGGGCTGCGGCTCGGCGGGCGCCGTTCCGTCCGCACCCGCTACCGCCCCGACCGCTGGGACGCGACCGCGTGGCTGATCACCGCCTCGGGCGTGGCCGTCGCCGCGCTGACGATCTGGGCCGCCGGGGCCTCCCCCGCCGACCTGGATCCGCCCGTGGTGCCGCTGACCGCGCCGTCGCTGCCGCTGTGGCCCGCGGCCGCCGCCCTGCTGGGGCTGCTGCCCGCGCATCTGAAGGGAGCCCGCCCGTGATCCGCTTCGAGCAGGTCTCCGTCACGTACGACGGCGCCGCGGCGCCCGCCGTGGCCGGTGTCGAGCTGACCGTCCCCGAGGGCGAACTCTGCCTGGTCGTCGGGCCCTCCGGCACCGGCAAGTCCACCCTCCTCGGCGCCGTCTCCGGCCTCGTGCCGCACTTCACCGGCGGCGTCCTCACCGGCCGGGTCACCGTCGCCGGGCACGACACGCGCCGCAACAAACCGCGCGAACTCGCCCATCTGGTGGGCACCGTGGGCCAGGACCCGCTCGCGCACTTCGTCACCGACACCGTCGAGGACGAACTCGCCTACGGCATGGAGTCGATCGGCCTCGCCCCCGACGTGATGCGCCGCCGTGTCGAGGAGACCCTCGACCTGCTCGGCCTCGCCGACCTGCGCGACCGCCCGATCAGCACCCTCTCCGGCGGGCAGCAGCAGCGCGTCGCCATCGGCTCCGTCCTGACCGTCCACCCGCGCGTGCTGGTGCTGGACGAGCCGACGTCCGCGCTCGACCCCGCCGCGGCCGAGGAGGTGCTCGCCGTGCTGCAGCGGCTCGTCCACGACCTGGGGACGACCGTGCTGATGGCCGAGCACCGCCTGGAGCGGGTCGTGCAGTACGCAGACCAGGTCGTCCTGCTCCCGGGCGGCGGCGCCGCCCCGGTCTCCGGGCCGCCCGCCGAGGTCATGGCGGTCTCGCCGGTGCGTCCGCCGGTCGTCGCGCTCGGCCGTATCGCGGGCTGGTCCCCGCTGCCGCTGTCGGTGCGCGACGCCCGCCGCGCCGCCGCCCCGCTGCGCGAACGTCTCGCCGGCCGCACCCCGCCCGCGCCGCCCGCGCCCGCCGCGGGGGAACCCGTCGCGGCCGTGGCGGGACTCACCGTGCGCCGCGGACGGCTGGAGGCGCTGCGCGCGGTCGACCTGACCGTACGGCCCGGCGAGACCGTGGCCCTCATGGGCCGCAACGGCGCGGGCAAGTCCACCCTGCTGTCCACCCTCGCGGGGATGCGGCCCCCCACCTCGGGGAGCGTGACCGTCGGCGGGCTGGAGCCGTCGCGCACCAGGCCCGCGGAGTTGATCCGCCGCGTGGGCCTGGTCCCGCAGGACCCCCGGGACCTGCTGTACGCCGACACCGTCGCCGCCGAGTGCGCCGCCGCCGACACCGACGCCCGCGCCACCCCCGGCACCTGCCGTACCCTCGTCGCCGAACTGCTGCCCGGGGTCGCCGACGCCACCCACCCGCGCGACCTGTCCGAAGGCCAGCGCCTCGCGCTCGCCCTCGCCGTCGTGCTGACCGCCCGGCCCCCGCTGATCCTGCTCGACGAGCCGACCCGCGGCCTGGACTACGCCGCCAAGGCCCGTCTCGCCGCGCACCTGCGCGCGCTCGCGGCGGACGGCCACGCCGTCGTCCTCGCCACCCACGACGTCGAACTCGCCGCCGAACTCGCCCACCGCGTCGTCGTCCTCGCCGACGGCGACCTCGTCGCGGACGGCCCCACCCCCGACGTCGTCGTCTCCTCCCCCGCCTTCGCCCCGCAGGTGGCCAAGGTGCTCAGCCCGCTGCCCTGGCTGACGGTCGGCCAGGTCGAGGCGGCCCTGGCGGGCACGGCGTGACCGCGCGTCCGCCGCGCGCGGTCCGGCTGGGCCGCCGGGCCGTCGTCGCGCTGACGCTCGTCTCCGTGATCGGCGTCGCCGCCTTCGGCTGGCCGCTGCTCGCCGACCCGGGCTCGGGGCTCGCCCACAGCGAGGACGCGCCCTGGCTGTTCGCGCTGCTCCTGCCGCTGCTGCTCGCCGTCGCCATGGCGACGATCGCGGACGACGAGGAGGGCCTGAGCGCCAAGTCCGTCGCCATGCTGGGGGTGCTGGCCGCCGCGGGAGCGGCCCTGCGTCCGCTCGGCGGCGGCACGGCGGGCATCGAGCCCATGTTCTTCCTGGTCGTGCTGTCCGGCCGGGTGCTCGGCCCCGGCTTCGGCTTCGCGCTGGGGGCGTTGACGATGTTCGCGTCGGCCCTGCTCACGGGTGGGGTCGGGCCGTGGATGCCGTTCCAGATGCTCTCGATGGGCTGGGTGGCGCTCGGCGCGGGCCTGCTCCCGGGCGCCGCCAGGCTGCGCGGCCGGGGCGAGCTCGTCCTCCTCGCCGGCTACGGGGCGGTGTCCTCGATCGCCTATGGAACGATCATGAACCTGCAGGGCTGGCCGTACCTCGGCGGCATGTCCTCCGGGGTCTCCTTCGTGCCGGGCGGCCCGCTCCCCGACAACCTCGCCCGCTTCGTCGCGTACTGCCTGGCCACCTCGCTCGGCTGGGACGTCCCGCGCGCCGTGCTGACCGCCGTCCTGGTCCTCACCCTGGGCCCGTTCGTGCTGCGCGCCCTGCGCCGGGCCACCCGGCGCGCCGCGTTCGGCGCGCCGGTGGCCTTCGTGGACGTGCACGGTGGCGGGGACGGGAGCGCGGACGGCGCGCCGCGCGTGCCACCTCAGGCGCGCTGACGGGCGGGCGCCGCGAACCGGCGCGCGACGCCGGGCGTCGGGCTCCGAGCGCAGGAACGCGCCGAAGTGGCCGGTGTCGCCGATCGGCACGCCGCGGTCGCCGCTCGCGGTGTACAGCCGCACCGGCACGGCCGGCCGCCAGTCGCAGGTGCCGGCGGCCTGGTCCATGGCCCGGCGCAGCGCCCCGGTGGGGTGCCCGCGTCCCGGAATGCGGCCGGCCCCCGGGCGTACTCGGGGCCGGCCCCACCCCGCCGGCTCAGATCCGCTGGATGATCGTGCCCGTGGCGAGCGCCCCGCCCGCGCACATCACGATCAGTGCGAACTCCTTGTCCGCGCGTTCCAGTTCGTGCAGTGCGGTGGCGATCAGACGGGCCCCGGTGGCCCCCACGGGGTGGCCGAGTGCGATCCCGCCACCGTTGACGTTGACCTTCTCCAGGTCCTGGTCGAAGACCTGGGCCCAGGACAGCACCACCGAGGCGAAGGCCTCGTTGATCTCGACGAGGTCGATGTCGTCCAGCGTCATGCCGGCCTTGCCGAGTACCGCGCGCGTCGCGTCGATCGGTCCGTCCAGGTGGTAGTGCGTGTCCGTACCGACCAGCGCCTGCGCCACGATCCGGGCCCGCGGCCGCAGCTTCAGCGCCCGCGCCATCCGCTTGGACGCCCACATCACGGCCGCCGCGCCGTCGGAGATCTGCGAGGAGTTCCCCGCGGTGTGCACGGCCGTCGGCATGATCGCCTTCAGCCCGGCCAGTGCCTCCATGCTGGTGTCGCGCAGCCCCTCGTCGCGGTCGACCAGCCGCCACATGCCCTGGCCGGCGAGTTGCTCCTCCTCCGTCGTGGGCACCTGCACGGCGAAGGTCTCCCGCTTGAAGCGCTCCTCGGCCCAGGCCCGCCCGGCCCGCTCCTGCGAGATCAGCCCGAGCCGGTCGACGTGCTCCCGGGTCAGCCCGCGGCGCCGGGCGATGCGCTCGGCCGCCTCGAACTGGTTGGGCAGGTCCACGTTCCACTCGTCCGGGAAGGGCTTGCCGGGGCCGTGCTTGGAACCGCTGCCGAGCGGCACCCGCGACATGGCCTCGACGCCGCAGCCGATGCCGATGTCGATCACCCCGGCCGCGATCATGTTGGCGACCATGTGGTTGGCCTGCTGCGAGGAACCGCACTGGCAGTCCACGGTCGTCGCGGCCGTCTCGTACGGCAGCCCGCAGGCCAGCCAGGCGGTGCGCGCCGGGTTCATCGACTGCTCTCCGGCGTGGGTGACCGTACCGCCGACGATCTGCTCCACGGCGTCGGGCTGGATGCCGGTGCGGCCGAGCAGTTCGCGGTACGTCTCACCGAGCAGGTAGGCGGGGTGCAGATTGGCGAGCGCGCCGCCGCGCTTGCCGATGGGGGTGCGTACAGCTTCGACGATGACGGGTTCAGCGGCCATGTACCTCGTCCTCTCCTCGGCCGCGGGGCGTCCCGGCGCCCACGGCAGAACTAGTACGCGTTCTAGTTCCGCCCAGCAGTCTGATTACCGGCGGTACGCGGGCGCAAGGGGTGTGCACCAAGCCGGCCGATCCGCACCGTCACGGGCCTTGCGACTTGCAGGGGCCGGAGCTACCGTCCACAGGCACATCTGATGGAGCGTCAGCAAGCGGTGCGCGGGGACGCCCGCGGGCCGCCGCCCAGGGAAGCCCGGAGACCACCACGGAGACATCCGGACCAACCGGATCACGACCCGGACCACGCCGGACCACCCGGACCAGGAGCCGCCGATGTCCGCCACGCCGCCGCCCTCCTCCTGCCCCGCCCTCCCCGACGGCTTCGACTTCACCGACCCGGACGTCAACCAGGAGCGCATACCCCTCCCGGAGTTCGCCGCCCTCCGGCACACCGCGCCCGTGTCCTGGATCCCCCAGCCCCACGGCATCGCGGGCTTCGGGGACGACGGCTACTGGGCCGTCACCCGCCACGCCGACGTCAAGACGGTCTCCACCACCCCCGAGACCTTCTCCTCCCGCACCAACACCGCGATCATCCGCTTCAACGAGCACATGCAACGGGACCGGATCGACGCCCAGCAGCTGATCATCCTCAACATGGACCCGCCCGAGCACACCCGCCTGCGGCAGATCGTCCAGCGCGGCTTCACCCCCCGGGCCATCCGCGCCCTCGAGGACGCCCTGCGCCGGCGCGCCGAACGCATCGTCGCCGGCGCCGCCGCCCACGGCAGCGGCGACTTCGTCACCGACGTCGCCTGCGAACTGCCCCTCCAGGCCATCGCCGAACTCATCGGCGTCCCCCAGGAGGACCGCGGCAAGATCTTCGAGTGGTCCAACAACATGATCGGCTACGACGACCCCGAGCTCGCCATCACCGAGGAGATCGGCACCGAGTCCTCCATCGAGCTCATCTCCTACGCGATGAACATGGCCGACGAACGCAAGGCCTGCCCCGCCCACGACATCGTCACCAAGCTCGTCGCCGCCGAGGACGAGGGCAACCTCACCACCGACGAGTTCGGCTTCTTCGTCCTCGTCCTGGCCGTCGCCGGCAACGAGACCACGCGCAACGCCATCACCCACGGCATGCACGCCTTCCTCACCCACCCCGACCAGTGGGACCTCTTCCGCGCCGAACGCCCCCGCACCGCCGCCGACGAGATCGTCCGCTGGGCCACCCCGGTCACCTCCTTCCAGCGCACCGCCACCCACGACACGGAGCTGGGCGGCGCCAAGATCCGCGAAGGCGACCGCGTCGGCATCTTCTACGCCTCCGCCAACCACGACCCCGAGGTCTTCACCGCCCCCGACACCTTCGACGTCACCCGCGACCCCAACCCCCACCTCGGCTTCGGCGGCGGCGGCCCCCACTTCTGCCTCGGCGCCAGCCTCGCCCGCCTCGAAATCGACCTCATCTTCAACGCCATCGCCGACACCCTCCCCGCCATCCGCCTCGCCGGCGCCCCCCGCCGCCTCCGCTCCCCCTGGCTCAACGGCGTGAAGGAACTCCGTGTGACCTACACCTGACCCCGAGCGTGCGTTTGCTGGTCACGGGGTATGGCAGGGTAGGGTGTGCTTTCGCGTGTCCAGCGGGCGTGTAGCTCAGCGGTAGAGCGCTGCCCTTACAAGGCAGATGTCGGCGGTTCGAAACCGTCCACGCCCACCAGCCCCAGCGCATGGCAAAGGCCCAGGTCATCCGGTATGAGTCCGGAAGCCTGGGCCTTGATCTTTTGCCAGGTGCAAGAGCCGCCGTGCCACTCACGGGCCAGAAAGTCCACCGGAATCCACACCGGAGTCCGCCCCCTTGACCCGCCGGATCTGGTCGTCCACGTGCCCCGCGATCTCGTGGTCGCGGCCGTTGACGAGGTGCTGATAGATCAGCGCGGCCCGCACCGACGAGTGCCCCATGCGGTGCATCAGCTCCCGCGTGGAGGCCCCGCCCGCCGCGGCGAGGGTGTTGCCGGAGTGCCGCAGATCGTGGAAGTGGACGTCCCCGAGGCCGGCCGTGCCGATGGCCCGCAGCCAGATCCGCCGTGGCCGGAACCGTAGTACGCAAGGACGGCCGGCTCCTGGCGATCCGCCGTGCCGACAACGGCACGTGGGAGTTCGACGGCGGCGCCATCGTGCTGATCGACGACCTCACCATCATGCGGAACGGGACGGAATTCGGGGCGCTGCATACCCACCCGCGGCACGCGATCAACCTGGCCTGTGTCGCCAAGCATCGCGACCGGTGGCGCCAGTGACGCGATGCGATATAGCAGCGAAATACCGCAACCACAGCAACCGCCGTCGGCGATAGACAAAGACACCCGTGTCCTGTCCCAGCGAAGATGCACCGGTCTCACCAAAGATTGACGACTGAGCTGTTCGTCTCATCGAAGTTTCACCTGACACAGCTGCTGGCTGCGGCTTCCAGGAGCGTGGGTGACAGGTCTTGTCCGTGTCCGAAGCGGTAGTTGCGACGACGGGGCGCGGCCCCGCGAGTGCGGCACCCGGGTACGGCATAAGCTCGGCAGATGGCGAAGTACTTCGACGTGCACCCCGAGAACCCCCAGCCGCGCAGCATCGCCCAGGTCGTCGACGCGGTGCGGTCGGGAGGACTCATCGCATACCCCACCGACTCCTGTTACGCGCTGGGCTGCCGGCTGGGCAGCAGGGACGGCTTGGACCGAATCCGTTCGATCCGCCACCTCGACGACCGGCACCACTTCACGCTGATGTGCCGGGACTTCGCGCAGCTGGGCCAGTTCGTGCAGGTGGACAATGACGTGTTCCGGGCCGTGAAGGCGTCCACGCCCGGCAGCTACACCTTCATCCTCCCGGCCACCCGTGAGGTGCCGCGCAAGCTGCTGCACCCGAAGAAGAGGACCGTGGGTGTGCGCATCCCGGACCATGTGGTCACCCAGGCGCTGCTGGCCGAAATGGGCGAGCCGCTGCTGTCCAGCACACTGCTGCTGCCTGACGAGGAGGAGCCGATGACTCAGGGCTGGGAGATCAAGGATCGGCTCGATCACGTGGTGGATGCCGTGGTCGACTCCGGGGACTGCGGCACCGAGCCGACGACGGTAGTCGACTTCTCCGGCGGCGTGGCAGAGATCGTACGGCGGGGCGCGGGAGACACCTCGCGGTTCGAGTGAGGCCGCGAGGCCGGTCACGAAGGTATGGATCTTGCCTGCAGCATGAGCGTGCATGGCGCGCCGATGGCACCAGCCTCCCGCGGCTGATTCCTCGGGAGGCTTCTCGGCATGACCGCCGTACAGGGGACAGCCGTCGACATCACGACCGAGGACGGCACCCCCGACGCGTAGCAGTCACTGCAGGTCCGCCGGGCCTCATCACCGATTGCCCGCGCAGGTGTAGCCACCGTCGCCCCGCCCCTCGCAGCCTCAACAGCCGCGAACGCAGCGCACCGGTCAAGCTTCAGTGAGAACGGTCAAACTTCACTGAGACGGGACAGCCCGTGCACGGCCGCTGTACAGCTGGTAGGGCGGGCGAAGGTACGCTCTACCGTCGTACGTAGCCTGAACGTCGCTCTTCGGACGCCGAAATCTCATGGCTCTCGTCTCGATCGACGGGGCCAGGCCAGTCTGGCGCATATGAGAACCCCGAGGCGCACGCGTTCGCCTCGGGGTTCTCAGGTGGTTCTGCGATTATTAAAGTCTTATGGCATGTAACTTCGAATCACGTAGAACACGGACGCGATTACACCTTGAGTGGTCACTGCCGCGATAAACGTGCTGCCAGCCGCCACGATCGTATCCCAACCCGTGTGGCCCGTTAGTAGGGCAATACATCCTGCGGCAAGTGCCGCAGCAAGAGCCACCACGAGGATGATGATGACAATCAGCAAAGCGGTTTTTCTACGTTCGCTGCCGGTAGAGGGCATAGCGTCTACTCCTTAGTGTGATATTAAATTCCATTACATTCCCCATCTCTTGGGTTGATTACTGAACTCTTTCCGGCGGTTTGACCCGCCGGTTAAACCGGGATTTTCATAGCTCACCTCCTTTTTTGGTAGACGCCCAGTTAGCGCGAGGGGGGATCTCTCATGACATTCCTCCTATACTAAATTAAATCGAGGGAGAATCGCACCACGAGCGGCATGGTGTAGTTGGGGAGGCATGGTCCGTAACGGCTGGCCGCCTCCTGATATTGGCCAGCCTGATGATCATGGGCCTCTCATGGCGTGCCTCCGGATGATCAAAAATTTCGCGATCACAGAACCACCTGTGCGTGAGGGCTTCGAAGATAGCTCTCCGCCTCTCGTCTGAACATACGCCCAGTCGGGCGCAGAGGTTCCCGCATTCACTCGTTCGTGTCTCTGAGGCCGTCTGCGTACTCGGTAGAGGCGGTACGTAACCTGATAACAATAATTGACAGCGCATATATGACGATTGATCTCTTGTAAAGGCGAGCTGACATGTACTCAGACGATTACAACAGGCACATGCATCGCATTTAGCTTGACCGCACCGTGGCCCGATTTCCGGCTTGCATGTCGCGCACGTACCTGTCACGCAGGACTACCTGTGGCGCTTGAGAGTTTGCAGGTCACAGGCCTCCCGACTTACTGGTTTCCGCCGAGGGGTGGCGGTCAGGCAAGATGGGGCGTTTCTTATCGCCTAGGCTCCGGCGCCAAGCGGAAGAGGGTCGTGGTGATGCCAGATGAGGTAACGATCCTCCCTGCGTAGCTCCGCCGAGCCCCACTCGATCCTCATGACGCCCCGCTCCATGGAACACGCGTAGGCCACGAGGGCCAGGCGCACGTCCTCGGGCAAAAGGTTGAGATCGGGGTGTACCTCAGACTCGTCGAGCTCATCCAGGCCCAGGTCAAGGGCTTGCTGCATGGGCTCCGGTCCGTGACGCCGGATCAGATCAGCCCGGAAGCCGGTGGCTCGCCGTAGACGCGCGGCTGTGACGGGGACGTCCTTCTTCGCATAGCGGATCGGATAGAACACTCGATCATTCACGACCATCAGCGTTCGCCCCTGCATCCGTACGGGGTTCGCACCGGCAACTGTGGCCAGGCCGGCGGCGAGCTCCTCGTACTGCACTGCGTACAACCCATGCCCGTAAGCCTCTAGGGTCTGAGTGTGAACCCCTTCGTGCCCGCTACGTGCCCTAGCGTGCGCTCGTTCCTAGCTGGCGGGGATGGCCTCGGCTAGAAGCTCAGCAGCATCACCGAAGGCCTGCTGTGCCCACCCTGTCATTGCCTCCACGACACACCACCCATCCCCTTGTAACCCAGCCCCAGCGGCGTCCACCCAAACGGTGTGGCGAGGGTAGTGAGGGCAGCAAGTGCGCATCCGGCGCACAACGGGGCGCACATACTGAGCAGGGGCCCCCTGCCGCGACGGTCACTCAGACCTCCTTACGGACGTCCACTGCCTGCTGCACGGTGAAGGCCTAAAGCGCCCGCGCGGCTGACGCGGCTGACATCACCAGGTGACATCAACGCCAGCGCATGTGCAGAGCTGAGTAACCGGAGACCAGCGAGAGACCTGCCCTGCAGGCGCCTTCTGCCAGTACCCAAGAAGCCTGGACCGAACTTACAAGGCGGGTGTCGGCGGCTGGAGTCCACCGGCACCGCCAGGTCGCCGCGTAGGTACGTGCGCGGCAGAGCGGAGGTGTTCAGGGGCCGGCTCAGCCCGCGGCGTTGGAGTAGGACTCATAGGAGTAGCGCGTCCGGCGTCCCCACTCCTCGCCGGTGATGTACTCATACGCCTGATCTGGAACGTACAGAAAGCTTTCGGCCCATACGTACCCGGTCGCGAACGGTTCGAACTCTGCCGGATCCCGAAGAACGCGGTCGTACGTTTCTCGGCCGGCAGCAACGACAGCGGCTCGGGTGTACAGAAAGGCGTCGCCCGACAGGCTCTGCCCGTACTCCCTGCGATCCAGCCGGTACAGCGCCCACGACAACTGCTCGGCGAACTGTTTGACCGTACCCAAAGGACCCGCGACCAGCCGTGACGTCAGAGCGGCCACGAGTTGCTCCGCATCCGGGTCAGGCGTCATCGGCTTGCAGTCCTCGATCAACTGCCAGAAGGTATTCTCATCCACGATCCAGAGCATGACGGATTGGTCTGACAGGGCGGCGGCGTGCCACAGCCGTGCCACATCGAGCGGTCAGCCACGGGCAACAGCGGTTCGTCGCGGCCGAGATTGCTGACTGAGCTGGGGTCTCTTCAAGGCTGCCCTGACCTGCATACTCTCGGCTACCCTGACCACCAGGCTTACAAGGCAGATGTCGGCGGTTCGAAACCGTCCACGCCCACCAGCCCCAGCGCATGGCAAAGGCCCAGGTCGTCCGGCATGGCTCCGGAAACCTGGGCCTTGATCTTTTGCCCGGGGTGCGGGCCGCCGTACCACTCACGTACCAGATGGATCGGCGCCGGGCCCCTTCACCCGCCGGATCTGGTCGTCGACGTGCCCCGCGATCTCGTGGTCGCGGCCGTTGACGAGGTGCTGATAGATCAGCGCGGCCCGCACCGACGAGTGCCCCATGCGGTGTATCAGCTCCCGCGTGGAGGAGGCGGACGTGCTTCACGTGATGGTTGAGGCGCGGGTCAGACTCCCGCCTCAGCGCCTTGGCGAGTTGTTGTCAGCCGAAGCAGCCGGGCACGGGGGCAGGGCTGCCGTCGCAGTTGGTGGGATGGTTGAGGCTGATGACTGAGAAGGAGTTGCTGACGTTGCTTCCGACGTCGTTGAATACGCCACCGGGCTTGGTCCCGGCTGAGTTTCCGGTGATGCGGCTGGCCTTGAGGGCGATGGTTCCGCCGGCCAGGTTGTAAATGCCACCGGCCGTGCCCTTCGCGGTGTTGCTGGAGACGGAACTGGTCTCGACGGTCACGTTCCCGCCCCTGTTCAGGATGCCTGCGCCGTTGCCCACGGCTTCGGTTGTCCTGTTGCGAGCGATGGTGGTGGCCTTGATGGTCAACGGCACTGCGAAGTTCCAGATCCCGCCACCACCGGGGTCAGGGGGGTCAGTTGCGGCGGCGGTGGCGGAATTGTCGGTGATGACGCTGGAGTCGATGGTCATGGGGCCGCCATCGTGGTCGATTCCCCCACCGAACTTGGTGCTGTTGTGATCGATGGTGGTGGTGGTGATGCGAGATGAGCCTTCGTCTTGGTCGAGCCCCCCACCCGCGAGGTCCGCGTGGTTGTGGCTCAGTCGCGAAGCGGTGAGGGTGAGGGCGCCGTGGTTGTCGATCGCGCCGCCAAGGACGCCCGCCGTGTTCTTCGACAGCGTGCTGGAGGTCACCGTCGCGGTGCTCCCGGACTGCACCGACAGGGCGCCGCCGATGCCGGTGGCGATGTTGTCGGTGGCGTTGACGCATTTGAGATACAGCTGTGCACCGCCACTGTCGACCAGGATGGCGCCGCCGTCACCCGACGGCTTCCCGCGCTTGAGGTCGAGGGTGTTCAGGAAGAGCTTCCCAGTGGAGCTGACCTCGAAGAACCGCAGCGCATCCGTCTGCGTGAGGGTGGCGCTGCGGCCGTTGATCGTGATGGGTTTGTTGATCACGGGGAGTGCGTTTCCTGCGAAGCCGGGCCCAGCGAAGGTGTAGGTGCACCGGGAGGCCAAGACGATGGAGCCGCCGCTCGGGTTGACGTTGGCCGCGGTGACCGCGTTGATCAGGTCCTGGGAGCGGGTGGGCCCGCAACCCACGAATGTGGTGCCTGCGGCCCTCGACGACCGCGAGTCCTGCGCGTCCGCGGCGGCGGGAGCCACTCCGGCTACGCCGACGACGAGCGCTGCGGCGCACACCGCCGGCAGGTGGCGTCCGCGTCGACGGGCCGGGACCGCTCCAGGTGCGGCGCGCAGGGCAGGGGCGGGTATGACGGGATCACTCATTACTGCTCCTGTGATCGGGTGGCTCAAGGCTTTGGCCATCGCACAACGCGGGCCTTCGAGCCGACACATGTTCGCCGAACGCATTAACCGATAAGAGCCCGCACCTAACGCATGGCCATGCTCAAGTCATGCGAATGCACTACACATTCACCCCGGAGAGGCCAGTGACTTCCTGGACTGGGCCCGCAGCGAAGATGCTTGCTGTCACGTAGGCGAGGCAGATGTCGGCGGTTCGAAACCGTCCACGCCCACCAGTGAGAAGACCCCCAGCCGGTCACGGCTGGGGGTCTTTGACATCCGGATCCGACATCAACGGCCACGCTCACTCACGGCCGGGACGCCTCCGCAGCAGCCGGTCCATGTGGCTCACGGCCCCGCGCTGGGTGTCCTGCACGACGTGCGTCCAGACGTTCATCGTGGCGGCGATCCGGGAGTGCCCGAGGATCTCCATCACCACGCGGGGCGCGGCGCCGGCCGCGGTCAGGAGTGACGGGCAGGACCTGGCCGGCGGCGCACGGCGCGCGGCCCCCGGCTCAGGGTGACTGCGGGGCGCCGTGTCGCAGGCCGTCGAAGAGGAGGGCGGTGATCTGCCGGGCTTCGACCAACCAGCCCTCCGTGGTGCGCATTCCGCAGATGCCGCCCAGGGCGCGCAACAGGGTGGAGCCTGTGACGTCGTCGCGAACGGTGCCCGCCGCGCTGCCGGCTTCGAGCAGCAGGGAGAGGGCGTTGGCCATACGGGTGCGGGCGTCGTCGAAGACCGGTGAGTCCGTCGCCATGATGCTTTCCAGCACACTGGACATCCCCTTGCCCACCGCCGCATGGTCCACGAGCAGCAGCAGGAAGCGCCGCAGCGCCTCCTCCGGGGCGTGTTGGTCCAGCAGGACGCCGGGCGCGGCGCACAGGTCGTCCACCTCTTTGCGGTAGACCTCCTCGATCAGCGCCTCGCGGGTTTCGAAGTGGCGGTAGAGCGTTCCGACGGCGACGCCGGCGCTGCGGGCGATGTCCTCGACGTGCGCGTCGGTGTCGCCGCCGAGGAACGCCTGGCGGGCCGCGGACAGCAGTGCCTCGCGGTTGCGTCGTGCGTCGGCGCGCAGCGGGCGTGATGCCGGCAAGAGAACCTCCATAAGGTGAGTCCGGTTCCGTTTACGTGTACCGTATCCGGAGTCAGGTTCATCTTACGGAGGAGGACCCCATGCCCATCACGGACGACAGCCTCGACGGCCTTCGGGTACTGGTCACCGGCGGCAGCCGGGGCCTGGGCGCGGCGACCGTGCGCCGCTTCGTCGCCGCGGGCGCGACCGTGCTGACGGCCTCCCGCAGCCGGCCCGAGGAGGACAGCGGTGCCACATTCCTCGCGGCGGACCTCTCCACGCAGCAGGGTGTGGCCGAACTCGGCCGCCGCGTCGTCGAGCAGGTGGGCGGCGTGGACGTGCTCGTGAACAACGCGGGCGCTGCGAGCGCCCCGGCGCCGACCCTGAGCCGGTCGGACGAATCCTGGCAGGCGGACCTGGAGATGAACCTCCTCAGCGCCGTGCGCCTGGACCGGGCCCTGGTGCCGGGAATGGTTGAGCGGGGCTCCGGCGTCGTCGTGCACGTCTCGTCGATCGCCAGCCAACTGCCTCAGCGCACCGAGACGTCCTACGCCGCCGCCAAGGCCGCGCTCAACACCTACAGCCGCGAACTGGCCACCGAGGTCGGCGAGCACGGGGTGCGCGTGGTCTGCGTCCTTCCCGGCTTCGTCGTCACCGACGGTGCCACCGCCCACCTGAAACACATGGCCGAGAAGCAAGGCATCACCACCGAAGAGGTCACGCAGCAGATCGTGGACCACCTGAACGTCCCCATGGGCCGCCCCGGAGATCCCGAGGACGTCGCCGAGATGATCGCCTTCCTCGCCTCCGGCCGCGCGAAATGGCTCACCGGAGCACAGTTCCGCGTCGACGGCGGCATCATCCCGACCGTCTGAGCAACCACCGACAGCACGAACGGGACACCCCCATGCCCATCACCCTGGCCTCCGTGATCATCGACGCCGCCGACATCGAGAAGGAGAGCTCCTTCTGGCACCGGCTGCTCGGCGGCTCCCTCACCCCCACGCCGACCCACCACTTCGTTCAGGCCCCAGGCCTCCCGGTGATCGTCGTCCAGTCCGCCCCCGGACACACCGCCCCGAACTGGCCGGACGGCACCTCCCAGCAGATGCACCTCGACTTCGGCGTCGACGACCTCGCAACCGCCGACTGCACGGCCACCGCCGCCGGCGCCACGCGACTGCGGCCCACCGACGAGATCACCCCGGAGACCCGCACCGGCAGCCGCGTCTACGCCAGCCCGGCCGGACACCCCTTCTGCCTGCGCTCGACCTGAGCCGGTCGCCGTCCACCGAGCCGCGCCTGTCGTCAAACGATCGTGTGACGGCAGGCGGGCGACACGTCCAATGGAACCGCTCAATCCGGGGTTCGCGGCAGCTCGAATCGACCCTGTCGACCATCAACCGAGACAGGACACCACCGCCTGGTCGCGGGTCCTTGCTGCTGTGCTCATGTACACGCGGCGCGCGTGCCGTGCTCGTGCTGGTCGGCGGCCGGTACCAGGACGTGCCTGAGATGTGGTGCGTTGCGTCGGTTATGGGTGGATCGCAGGTGGTGGGATGCGAACATGGGCCGTCGATTTGGTCTGGTTGAGTGAGTGATCATGACTGCAGCTGAGGTGTCGGCTTATTTGGCGGGGCTGGAACAGGCGGATGCCGGGGCGGTGCTGGAGTTGTTCGCGCCTGGAGGGATGGTGCACTCTCCGCTGTACGGCCCCCGACCGGCCACGGAGTTCTATCCCGAGCTCTTCGCCGATACCAGCCAGGCGAGCCTGACCCTGCTGGGGGTGGCGGAGGGCCGCACCCAGCAGGGGGCCGCGCTGATCTCGTTCTGGTTCCACTTTGACTGGCGCCTGCCGTCCGGAGCGGCCGCGCCGTTTGACGTGGTGGACCTGGCTGAGCTCGCCGAGGACGGCCGTATTGCCACGCTGCGCATCGTGTACGACACCGTTGACGTGCGTCCGGCGTTCGAACGCGAGAGGGGCAGTTCGTGGCGGCCCACCGAGGATCAGAGCTGACGGACTGCCATTCAACCGGCCGTAAAGCGATTTGCGCATGCCTCGGGGCGATCTGACGGATACGTGGTGAGAACGGCTGGGGACCGCGATGCCGCCGATACGAAGACGGCCCGCCACCGCAGGATCGGCGGCAAGCCAGAGAGGTCGCGACGAGGAATGACAAGCTTGCCGTCCGCTACGAGGGAACTCGCGCGAACCGTCCGACTCACTTTTATCCGGCAGCGCCGTAACCACATCTCAAACACGTCCTCGACCCGTCACACCTGTGGCGCCGGCGGTCACTACGTCATCGTCAGGTTTCCGAACAAACCAGCGATGAGGAAGCCCGCACCGAAGATCGCGAAACTCACCACGGTCATCACTGTGAGTCGGCTCCGGCTTACCCCTGGTTCCATGTGGTGCGCATGGCCGGTGGACGGCGCTGCGGCATCGTGATCGCGGGCTGGTTCTGCGGAACCGTTCACACCATGGCCAGGCACCGGAGTTCGCTGCGCGAACGCGGGCGGATGTTGCTCGTGGCCGCCAAGCGCAACACAGGCGAGGGCGAGTGCCGCGACCTGGGGCACCGGGCGCGCGCCGTCACGGACCGTCATCATGCCGTGTTTGAGTCCGTGGCCAACCAGCCACCAGTTCATGGGCAGCGCGACGAGGAACCCCGCACACAGCGCAATGGACATCACGAACCAGAGCCGTAGGCCGGTCGGATCCGTGGCCGCCATGTCGTGTGACAGCCACGGAACCATAACTGCTGTCATCCCGCCCATGACAGCGTTCATGGAGAGCAGCTCTGCCATGAAGGTTTTGGACAAGGACCTCCGATATGAGCCGAACATGCTCTTCATGAACAGCGCCTGGAATACGGTCCACCCAAACAGGAATCCGAGGGCGTATTCGCACAGGACCTCGGCCCACATCGGCAGGCCGGCCCCCGAGGTAAGGGCCTTCGCCGCGAGGATGCCGATCCCGTCGCCGGCCACGCAGTGCATCGTGGAACCGACCACCTGCCGCCACTTTGCGGAGACGTACTGCTCATGGGTGTTCGGCAACGGCTCCCGGCAGCTGAGCACGTACAGCAACGCCCCGAACAGTCCGCTGAACGCGGTGACGATCACGAAGCCCCACTTCATGACCGGGGACTCCGGGGTCGTTTGGATGTCGATGGCCACGAACAGCACGCCGATCACGACCTGGATGAACCACAGGAGCATGACGCCCTCGATGAGCATCCCCGCCTCCGAGCCGTCTCGGCGCTTCATCTCGCGGAACGCCGACCAGCACTGGTCCTGGCGAAGAAGATCACGCCCAGCCTTGCTCAGGCGGATCCGAGCTCCGCCGGCTGCCAGCAGATCCAGCCGTTCCGGGACTTCCTCGCAGAGTTGCACACCTACATGGCCGACGCCACGCGACAGCCTGGGTCTCGCGTCCACTCGCCCTTCCACCCCCTTCCTCCCCCTCCGCCGAACGCGCTGGGACCAGCGGAAGGAACCCGACTCCTCTGTACTCATTCGAGTGATCGGCAAGCTGCCGGTCTTGGGGTTGGGCCACCCCACAGCTACAGTCGAACGCATGAGCGATTGTCGAGATGCGATGGAGGTGCCGCCCCGGCGTACCGGGGCCGGCGCCGAGCCGGTCGCCTTCACCGAGGCCTACCCGGAGCGCAACCGCCCCCGGGTCGAGCTGCAGGTCACCGGCCGCCCGTACCGCGCCGTCGCCACGGAGCGCCGCGTGCGGGTGCCAGGCGATGCGCCCGTTGAGCCCAACGACGGCGTGCCGGACGCCACGCTCGGACGGGCCCCGGGCCATGACCTGACCGGGCGCTCAATACCGCCGACCACCTTCACGATGAGGACGAGGACGCCTGTGCCGAGGTGCTCGAGCTGGTCGGCGCCGCTCGCCGCCGCGGTCTTCCTGCGCAGGGGGACGCGCCACCCGCTCCGTCCGAGGCGGGAAATCCACAGGTCAGGCCAGGGTGTCGGCATCCTGGGTGGAGGCCGCGAACGCCTCGGCCTGCTCCGCCGCTGCCGGGTCCATCCACATGACCTGCCAGCCGTGGCCGTCGAGGTCGAAGAAGCTGCGTGAGTACATGAAGCCGTGGTCCTCGGCGTCATCCGCCTCGGAGCCGCCCGCCGCGAGTGCAGTGGCGCTGACCGTGTCGACCTCATCACGGGACGACACGCTGAAGCAGTACAACGCCAGCGTGTGCGTGGTGGGGTCGGCCATCGGCAGTTTCGCGAACTCCGCGAACTTCCCGCGGCTGAGCAGCATGACGAAAGCCTGCTCGCCGACCAGCATGCAGGCTGCGGACTCGTCGGTGAACTTCGGGTTGAAGCCGAACCCGAGCTTGGCGAAGAACGCCTTGCTGAGTTCGAGGTCCGCTACGGGGAGGTTCACGAACAGCATGCGGCCGGGGTGTGCGGGAATCGTCATGGTGGGTCTCCAGTCGGTGGCTCGATGGCGTGCGTACTGATAGACCGGCCCGACCGGCGGAACTCATCGGTGTACCTTCGCCACCGCGTCGAGTCGACCTCCAAGGCAAGGCGATAAGCCACTGGAACGGCCGAGTCTCCAACTGCGTGACAACGCCCGACACCGGCGGACGACCGCCCAGAGCATGCCCGGTGGGCGTGAGGTGAGAACCGCGCCGGCGGCCGTCCCGTCCGGCCGTAGCCGAACGGGACGGCCCACCGGCGGGGGCGTCAGCTCTCCTGCGGAGGGGGATCAGATGACGGTCAGCGTCAGGACCGCCGTGTACGTGCCGGGCGGCGTGGAGGTCGGGGCGTCGAAGTCGAGCCCGGCCCCGGCATCCGCGGTGCCGGGGCCGATGCCGGTGGCCAGCGTCCGGGACTCCTTGAGCCCGTTGCCGTCGCCGGGTACGACCGGGGCGCCGGGCGTGATGGACGGGACATTGCCGCGGTCGGCGATCGCGGGGGCCCAGGTCAGGCTGCTCCCGTCGATGGTGCTTCCGGCAGGGCCGGTGAAGTCGCCGACCTGGCCGGAAACCGTCCAGCCGATGTTGCCGGGGCGGGTGTCGGTGACGGTGACCGGGGTCATCTGCCCCGAGGTGTGGAGGAACTCGCCCGACGGGTCGAGTACCGGACCGGGCAACTCGACGTGCGGGTCGCCCGCGACGGAGATCAGCAGCGCCCCGGGCTCGAGGGTCGTCGTGATGGACTGCGACCGGCCGCCGGGGGCGGTGCCGTCGCACGGAGTGCTGCCCACCCGGTCGCAGGGGGGCGGGTAAGGGGCGGTCAGGGCGAGGGTGTCGGTGCCGTCGGTGGAGAAGGTGGGGTTGTGGCAGTTCTTGATGTCGATGCTCTGGACGTCCACGCCGGGAATCCTGCGGACCTGGTTCAGGCCCGCCTGCACGAGGTTGACGGGCAGCGGCGAGTAGCCCAGTTTGTCCACGTGCTGCTGCCCTTGGCAGAGGAAGTAGTACGCGAAGGCACCGAGGGACTGGCCCTTCTGAAGGGTGAAGTTGTACTCCACCTTGGTCGGGACGATCGCGTAGCTGTATCCGGAGAGGGGATAGGCGCGCGGGTCCGTGCTGTTGTAGACGCCGTCGAGGTCCTGCGTCAGGTAGGCGGGCGAGGAACTGTCCTCGTTGGTCCGTGCCTTGAGAAGTGCGACCGCCACGTTCTGCGCGGTGGGCGCGACGTAGTACCCGGCCTTGTTGAGCACCTTGGCGACCGGGAAGTGGGTGGTGATCGTCGCGTAGGAGTACTCGACGTACGTGATGGTGCCGACGTTGCGGGACTGCGCCACATAGCCTGAGACGCCGTTCGAGCCTGCCTGGCGGACAAAGGTGCCGCCCGGTGCGAGGGGGTAAAGCGACGCCGTACCGCAGGGGGTGCTGCGGCCGGCCCGGCGGCAGTAGTCGTCCCACAGCGACGGGTGCTGCTTGCTCATCCAGGTGCTGAACTGCGCCGTGGTGCCGGAGTTGTCGGAGCGCACCACCGGGACGACCGGGCGGGCGGGCAGCGTGGCGGCGAGTGCCGGGTTGTCGGCCTTGATGGCGGGGTCGTTCCAGGCCGTGATCTGTCCTGTGAAGATCTTGGCGATGACCTCGCCGGACAGCCGCAGGTCGGTGACGCGCCGGCTGCCGATGGTGAGGTTGTACATGAACGACGTACCGCCGGCCACGATGGGCATGTACGCGTACTTGCGGGACGGCGGCGGGTCGGCGACGCCGGAGTCCTCGAGGCCGTAGGGGATGTCGGAGACGGCGAAGTCCACGGTGCCGTTGCGGAACTGGTTGCGGCCGTCCGACGATCCCGTGCCGCTGTAGGTCACGCGCACGTCGTGCTGCTGGACGTCGGCCTGCCACAGGTCGAGCGCGTTCTGGCTCCAGGTCGACCCGGCGCCCGCGATCGGCACGTGTGTCGCGGCGGTCGCCGGGGTGGCGCCGAACAGGAGGGCGGCCAGAAGGGAGAGGGCGGTGACGATTCTCGGGCGGGCGAGGAGTGCCGGAGGCGGGCCGGGCATGGCGGTGACTCCTGGTCGGTGTGGGTGAGTGCGGGCCGTGGTGGTGGGGGCGGTTGCCCGGTGCCCTGGGCGGTGGCCGCAGGACCCGAGGTGGGCTCGCCTGCTCATGCGTGCTCGACGTCGCGGCGCGGGCCCGAACAGACCGGTGCCGCTGATCGCCGACCGCTTCCCATGAACCGTCGTCCCCCCTGTCGCGGGGCACGGTGTCCGTGCCCGCAGCACGATCGACGGCCACCCCCTGAGCCTTGATCGCATCGCGTAAGAATGCGCGGATCGCCGCAACCCGGGGCGACAGCGCGGTGAAGGACGAACAGCGAACGCACCAATGCCGGGGGCCGCGCTGATCGGGTTTCCGACGGCGTGACGCGAAGTCGGGCATGGCAGGTGACCGGATCCGCCCGACCCGTACGGCTGGTGGGAACGGAATCTCACGCCGCCGGCGAGGTGGCCGAGCCAGCCGCGGTCACATCAACGCAGCAACTGAAGGCGGGAGTTCGCATCGGCTCCTGGGCGCTGCGCGCGGCGACCCGCGGCTGGGTCAGCCGCCTCGGTGCCAGCTCCACGCGGCGGCCGCGGTCTGCATCCTGGCTGTCCACTCGTTCGGGGAGTCGCCGGCGATCTCGTCCCAGAGCCGGTACTGGGCTCGCGCGAACGCGTCGAGCCCAAGTGCGGGGGCGGCGGCGGACGCGGGGTGTTCGGCGGACAACTGCTCGGTCTGCTCGGGAGTGTGGCCGGAGGCGATGAGCCAGATGGCCCACAGGGCGGGGTCGATCCACCCGGCGCCTCGGGCGGCCCAGGACCAGTCGACGATCCGGGCCCGTCCGGCGATGAGGACGTTGTGCGGGTTCCAGTCGGTGTGGAGCAGCCGGTCCCCGGTGAACAGCCCGGCGTCATCGCCGGCGTAGGCCCGCATCCGGTCCGGCATGGTCCTGAGCGGCAGGTCGGGTAGCGGCAGGCCCGCGAGGGTCCGCATCGCGTCGGCGACGGGGGCCAGGTGGGGCGAGCCGGGGGCGTAGTCGGCGTGGGGGCCGTCGAGGTCCTCGAAGCCGAGGAGGTCCCAGCCCGCGCACCGGGTGTGCCAGAGGAGGGCTGGAGCCGGCGGCGTGATGTGCGGGGCGATGGCCGCTTCGCGTTCCTGCGTCCGCGCCCGTGGATGCTCGAGCCGCAGTCCCTTGACGAAGACGGCGCCTGTCGCCGTACGGATACGGGCCGCGATTTCGGAATTGAGGCCCGTCGGGACCGACTCGGCTTCCAGCACCGGCCCGGTGTGCTTCTCGATGACGGCCAAGACGTCGGCGGGGACCTCGGTGAAGCGGTGCGTCGTCATGGTCGGAGGGTTCCAGAACGGGCCGGAGGAGGCCCACGCCGTGCACACGGCACGGTTTCCCCCTCGGTGACGGTCCGTTGCGGGGTTCGCCTGCCCGGGCCCCTGCACTGCGCCGGTCGGCCGAGTACGCGGAGCGTCGTGGCGCAGTTGGGGGGCCGCCAGGCGTGGCCGGGGCAGGCGTACGGGCTCCGTCGGCGGGCCGGCTCACCCGTTTGCCGACGGGCGCTTCACCCACCTGGCCGCAGTGCTGGTGGTGCTGGGGTCTGTCCGTGGCTCGTCGTGCTTCCATCCCGTCAGGAGGCACACATGATGCGTGAGGACCGACAGCAGGACACCCACCCGCAGGCGGGTGCGTCACGGCGGCATCTGCTCGCCGCGGCCACTCTGGCGCCGATGCTGGGCGGGGCGATCTCCGCGTGCGCGCCAACCGGAACGTCGAAACAGCACAACCACCCGTCGGTCATGCCCGTGCGCACCGCTCTGACGGACTGGAAGGACGTGTCCGTCGCGCTCGGGCGGACGGGCGACATCAGGCGCGAGTTCATGTACCACACGGGTCTGCCGCGCCGGGACCTCAAGGTGGTCTCACAGGGCGTCACCGTCAAACCGGGGCTCGCCCTGGGCTCGCACGTGTCCTTCGTCCGCTACGCCGACGGGAACACGCTGCTGATGGGCGACGTGGTGGTCACCGAGAAGGAGATGCAGTCGTTCGCCGACGTGCTGCACGAGCGCAAGATCGAGCAGACCGCGATCCACAAGCACCTGCTGTCGCAGGACCCGGAGATCTGGTGGGTCCACGTCCACGCGCACGGCAAGGACCCCGTGGCCATCGCCACGGGGCTGCGTGCGGCGCTCGACCGGACCGGCGCCCCGCCGCCGGGGCGGCCGGACCACACGGTGCCGCGCAAGCTCGACATGGACGTCGCCACCATCGACAAGGTGATGGGCATCAAGGGCGGCATCGACGACGGGGTCTACAAGAACACCTTCGTGCGCCGGGAGACCATCACGGACGCCGGTATGGTCCTGCCGCCGGGCCTCGGATCCACCAGTGCGATCAACTACCAGCCACTGGGCAACGGCCGCGCCGCGGTCAGCGGCGACTGCGCCATGATCGCCAGTGAGGTCCAGGACGTCCTGGCGGCCCTCAGGCGTGCCGGGTGCCAACTCGTGGAGCTGCACAACCACGGGCTGACGGACGAACCGCGGCTCTTCTTCGTCCACTTCTGGGCCGTCGGTGACGCGGTCAAGCTCGCCAAGGGGATCCGGAAGGCGCTGGACGCCACCAACGTCAAGGGGATGGCGGTGGAGATCGGCTGACGCCCGACCGGCGGCGGGTACGGGTGGCCCGACCGCCGCTCCGCGCGGGAGGTCCGTTGCGGCTGCGGCGGTCGGCTCCACCCGTCTTCGTTGTACCGTCTCCACAGACGATCACGGGGAGGGCGACGGGGATGACCAGACGGTGGTACACCGCCCTGGGCGTGAATCTGCTGCTGGGGATCCCGGGCGTGGTGCCGATCTGGATGCTCTGGTACCTCGCCGCGAACTGGCCGCTCGCCGACCTGGGTCTGACCGTGCGGGAGCCGACGGAGAACGACGGCATCCTGCCCGGGCTGCTGCTCTTCGGGCCCGTCGTGCTCCTCTACGCCGTGCTCTGGTGGGTGGCCAACCGGCCCCTCGCCGTCCGGACCGCGCTCACCGCACGTACCTACTGGCTGCTCAGCGTCCTGGGCACGTTGCTGCCGACGGCGGCGCTGATCGCCAACTCCTGATCCCCCGAGCGCCCGCAGCTCCGCAGCCCCGCCGCAGGGAGGCTCCCTCGCGGCGGGACATCGCGCGCGGTGCGGGTCAGGCAGGCGTCCGGACCACGGGTCCGGAGGGGGCGGGCCGGGGGGTGACGCGGCGGCGGCGGGTGGGGAGACCCATCGTCGGGTTGGCGACGCCCCAGGCGGCGCCCTTGCAGATCAGTTCCTTGTAGAGGGCGGCGAGCCGTCCGGTCAGGGCCGCGCTGACCGCGCGGTCGTCGGCGGTGACGTACTGGATCAGGCCTTCCTTGCGGCCCAGCGAGATGCACTGGTTGAAGTACCGCAGTGGGGCGTTGGGGAGCTTGCCGCCGGTCAGGCGGGCCGCGATGGCGTCGGCGGCCTGCCAGGCGGTGGGGATGCCCGAGGCGCACGACATCCGCAGCGGCTTGTCGCCGGGGCCCATCGCCAGGGCGGCGTCGCCGATGGCGTAGACGTCCGGGTGGGAGACCGAGCGCATGGTGCCGTCGACCACGATCCGGCCGGTGCCGGTCGTCTCCAGGGCGGTGGCCCCGGCGATCGGGTGGACGGCGAAGCCGGTGGTCCACACGGTGACCGCGGCCGGGATGGAGGTGCCGTCGGAGGTGGTGACGTGGTCGGCCGCCACGGCGGTGACGGTGGTGTGCTCGTGCACGGTGATGCCGAGCCGGTCGACGACCTTGCGCAGGTGCCGGGCGCCCTTGGCGGAGAGCCAGTCGCCGAGGCCGCCGTGGGCGGCGAGGGCGACGGCGAGGTCCGGGCGGGCCTCGGCGATCTCGGTCGCGGCCTCCAGGCCGGTGAGGCCGCCGCCGACCACGAGCACGGGCCGTCCGGCGTCCAGGGCGGCCAGGCGCTCGCGCACCCGCAGTGCCCCGGGGCGGCCGGCGATCTCGTGGGCGTGCTCGGCGGCGCCGGGGACGCCCTGGTCCTTCCAGCCGCTGCCGAGGGCGTAGACGAGGGTGTCGTACGTCAGTTCCCCGGCACCGTCCGCGCCGTGGACGGCGACGGTCCTGCGGTCGGGGTCGACGCCGGTGACCTTCGCCGCCTTCAGTTCGACGCCGGTGCCCGCGAACATCTCGCCGAGGGGCCGGGTGGTGAGGTCCTGGCCGGTCGCGAGCTGGTGCATCCGGACGCGCTCGACGAAGTCGGGCTCCGCGTTGACGAGGGTGATGGCGACGTCCTCGCGGTGCAGCCGCCTGGCGAGGCGCCCGGCGGCGCTGGCTCCGGTGTATCCGGCTCCGAGGACGACGATGCGGTGCTGCATGTCCTGGCTCCTGTCTTCTCTCCAGCGGGTTCGCCCCTTGAACCGGGCGGCCCGCCGTTTCCTGACAGGAACGTGATGTGAAGCACGTCACACCGGGGTCAGAAGGCGTGGAGCAGGGGTTCCCCGTGGTCGCCGGCCGCCCATCGCCCGGTCGCGCGTCGGAGCTTGTCGGGGTTGACCTGGTTGCGTACGGCGGCGATGCCCTCGGCGGTGACCTCCAGGCACATGACGCCGACGACCCGGCCGTCGACGACCGCCACGACGGCGGGGCCGCCGTTGGCGGCCGTCGCGTGGATCTCGGCCGAGCCGCCGACCAGGGCACGCTTGGCCGTGCCGGGCTTGAACAGGCCCCGCAGGAACTTCGCGACGGCGAGCGCGCCTTCGAAGGCCTTCGCGCGGGCCGGGACCTTCCCGCCGCCGTCGCCGACCGCGACGACGTCCTGGGTGAGCAGCCGCACGAGCGGCTCGGTCCGGCCGCTGGTGGCGGCCGCCAGGAACTCCTCGACGACCCGCCGGGTGGCCGCCTCGTCGACCTCGGTACCGGCCTTGCGGGCCTTGCCGTCCGCGATGTGCTTCCTGGCGCGGTGGTGGATCTGCTGGCTGGCGGCCTCGGTGATGTCGAGGATCCCGGCGATCTCGCGGTGCGGGTAGTCGAAGGCCTCCCGCAGCACGTACACCGCGCGCTCGTTGGGGCTGAGGCGCTCCAGCAGGACGAGGACCGCGTACGAGACGGATTCGCGCTGTTCGGCGGTGTCGGCCGGACCGAGCATCGGGTCACCGGCGAGCAGCGGTTCGGGGAGCCACTGGCCCACGTAGGTCTCGCGCCGGGCCCGGGCCGAGGTCAGCTGGTTGAGGCACAGATTGGTGAGCACCTTCGTCAGCCAGGCCTCGGGGACGTCGATGCGGTCGACGTCGACGGCCTGCCAGCGCAGGAAGGTCTCCTGCACGGCGTCCTCGGCCTCGCTCGCGGAGCCGAGGAGCCGGTAGGCGACGGCCTCCAGGCGGGGCCTGGAGGCCTCGAACCGGTCCACGTCGTGCAGGGTCAGGGCCATGGCCCGGATCCTAGCCCCGCGTCCGGTGTCCGGTCAGTGGGTGAGGTCGAGGCGGACGACCGCGCCGATCTCCACGAGCTGGTCGGGCAGGGCCAGGTCGGACACGCCCATGACGGTGCTGGTGGGGCGGTGGTCGCCGCAGTAGGCGGCGTGCAGGCGGGCGACGGTGTCGAAGTGGTCGCGCAGGCCCCTGACCAGGACGGTGGTCTCGACGATCTGGTCGCGGCCGGCGCCGAAGTGCTCCAGCACGCGGTCGAGGTTGTCGAGGGTCGTGCTCATCTGGAGCTCGAAGTCGCCGGTCCCGACGAAGGTTCCGGCGCTGTCGTGGGACAACTGCCCGGAGATGTAGAGCGTGTCGCCGGCCTGTACGGCCTGGCTGTACCCGTAGAGCGATTCCCACGGCATGCCGAAGTTGAATTCCCTGGACCGGACGGTCACGGTGCTCTCCTCGTCGTCGACTGGACCGGCCCCGCGTGGACGGGGGCCGACAGCTGAGACCGGGGCCGTCGTGGGGGTGTGACAGGAGCGGGGCGAGGGCGGCCCGCCGGCCGGAAGCCCCGTGGCGGTTCGTCACGGGGCTTCCGGCCGGTCGGGGTGTGCCGCGGTCGGTGGGGCGGGGAGCCCTTAGCGGAACGGGAAGTATCCGCCGAAGCCGCCGACGGGGACGGCCACGGGGACGACGACGACGGGGACGAAACCGCCGTAGAAGTTGTTGCCGTAGAACCCGTTGCCGCGGAAGCCGCCGATGCCGCCGAAGCCGCCGCCGAAGCCGCCACCGCCCTGGACGTAGCTCGTCGGGGCTGTCTGGAGGGCTGAGGTCGTGATCTGTGGTGCCGCGTCGGCGGTGCCCGCCGCGACGACGGCGAGCAACGGTGCCGCCAGCGCTGCGGCGACAGTCCGGCGGACGGTGATGTTTGCACGCATGTCAATCTCCTTCGTACGTGAAGATTGGTGGACAACGGCCGTGCCATTTCCGACCGTCGTCGAACCGGCTTCGTGTGCCTGGAGCCGGTAGGACGAGGGGCACGTGACCCACGCGTTCTCGCTCACCGGGCAGGGACGCCGTGATGCAAGGCGGCAAACGCCGAGGACATGACCGTGACACGGGTGGGGCCCGTAGTCAAAAGAAAGCGCCGCGGCACAGCGTCTCGGTGGGCGCTTCTTCGCAGGTCAGGGGCTATGCGAGGGTGCTGTGGGAAATCTTCCGGGCGCCGGGGGCGGGCGTTCACCCACCGGCGGCCCTTGGCCAGGACCCGGGGGTCACGGTCACCCTCCGTCGCCGGCGGTCCGGCCCGTGCACGACCGCGTCACGCGATCGTGCACGGTCCGACTCCTCACGCACCGCCCAGGAGGGGCCTTCCGGGAGGGCCGTACCCGCTTCTCCGGTCCCGCGCAACGGGAGGACGACCATCGAGGTGGCGGCCGGCGCGCACAGGAGCCGCTCGGCCGCCCGGTGTCCTGCGCCCGCGCGGCGGTGGCGCCGCGTTCGTTCGTCCTTCATCTTCCCGTCGTGCCGGGTTGCGGCGGGGCGCGCACTCTTGCGCGATGCGATCGAGCCACGGGGCGGGGGTCGTACGGACGTGCCGTGACGGGCGGAGGGGACCGGGAGTGACGCGAGCGAACGGGGCGGCGGTACGCGGAGGTTGTCCGCGGGTGCGCCTGCGGGGCTGGATGCGGGGGGCCGTCGCCTCGGCGGCGGCGGTGCTCCTCGTCGCCCTGGGCACCGCGCCGCCCGCGCGTGCGGCGGCAGGCGCGCCGGTCGCCGGGGCCGGTTCGACGTGGGCAAACGGCCCGCTCGACCAGTGGCGGTACACCGCGGGCAGGTCCGGCCTCGGCATCGTCGACTACGCCGGCACCGGATCGGCCGACGGGCGCAACCAGTTCCGGAACGGCACCGTGGATTACGCGGTGTCGGAGCTGCCGTACGGCCTGACCGAGGGCGGGGTGACCGACCGGCCGCCCGCCAGGCCGTTCGCCTACGTCCCGGCCGTGGTGGGTGGCATCGGCTTCCACTACAACGTGCGGGTCGACGGCGAGCGCATCACGAACCTGCGGCTGTCCCCGGCGACGGTGGCCGGGATCTTCACCCGGGGCATCACCCGGTGGGACGACCCGGCGATCCGGGCGGACAACCCGGGGACCCGGCTGCCGGACGTCCCGGTCGTCCCGGTCGTCCGCGCCGACGCCAGCGGCACCACCGCCGCGCTGACCCAGTGGCTTGCCGACCGGCAGCCGGCGGTGTGGGACGCCTACTGCGTCGCGGCGGGGCGCGGCGCGGGCTGCGGCGCGACCTCGCTCTTCCCGACGGTCCCCGGGGACGTGGCCGTGGCGGGCTCGAACGGCGTGACCGGCTACGTGGCGGGGCACGCGGGCAACGGCGCGATCACATACGCCGAGTCGAGCTACGCGCCGATCGCGCGCACGGTGATGGCCAGGCTGCTCAACCGCGCCGGCTACTACACCTCCCCCACCCAGGGTGGTGTGACGGTGGGTCTGGCCACGACCGCGTCCGACCCCTCGGGCATCGTCCATCCCGCCGGCGCCTACACCAACCCGGACCCGCGGACGTATCCCCTGCCGATCGTCGGCTACCTGATCGTCCCGACGACGACGGAGCAGCGCTTCTCGACGGCCAAGGGGCGCACGCTCGCCTCGTTCGCCTCGCTCGCGCTGTGCGAGCAGGACGCGTCGGCGCGCCTGGGCAACTCCGTCCTTCCGCCGAACCTGATCGGCAAGGGTCTGAACACCGCGGCAGGCATCCCCGGTTCCACGTCCGGCGACGTCGACACGTCGGGCTGCGCCGCCTCGGCCGCCGAGGCCCTGCGGAGCGCCCCGCAACCGCGGGCGTGCGACCGGCTGGGTGTCCCCTCGTGCGAGAACACGGCCCCGGGAGGGCATGAGCAGTCGATCACGACGATCGTGGAGCCCGGGGCGCTGGTGATCTCCATCGAGGGCAGCCCGCGCGTCGTGCTGCCGGGTCCGGTGCTCGACGCGTCGGGCGAACACCTCCACACCTCGGGGCGGATGACCCCGGTCACCGTCACCGACACCCGTCCCGGGAGCGTCGGCTGGACGGCCTCGGGACAGGCCGGCGACTTCGCGGGCCCGTACGGCACCGGCATCCCCGCGAGCAGTCTGACCTGGGCTCCCGAGGTCGTGGACGCGGGCAACGTCCGGGGCGTCACGGCGGGCCCCCCGGTACTCCCCGGCGACGACGGCGGGCTGGGGCGGGCCCGGACCCTGGCCACCGGCGCCGGCCCCGGCACCGCCGACGTGGGGGCGCAGCTGGACCTCGACGCGCCGACGGACACGCGGCCCGGCACCTACACGGCGGTCCTGACGCTCACCGTCATCTGACCGCGGCGGGGACGCCGGGCACGGACGCGGCCGGGGACGGGCGACGGCGGTCGCCCGTCCCCGGCCGTTCAGGTCAGGCCAGGCCAGGCCAGGCCAAGTGAGGCTTGGTCAGGTCCAGTCGGGTCCCGGCGGATCAGGTCAGCCGGTGACGCTGGCCCGGCCGGTCTCCAGGTGGCCGGTGAAGCGCTGCGACCAGGTGCTGTCGCAGTCGGCCGTGACGGTCACGTCGTACCAGCCGCCGCTGACCTCCAGCGGGCTGACCGTCCACGCCTCCTTGCCGTGCGGGGCGACCCGCACCTTCGTGGGGGCGCCGGGGATGTAGTGGTTGTGCGTGACGGTGAACGTCACCGGCTTGCGGCCGTTGTTGCGCAGCCACAGCTTGAGCTTCGGGTGGGCGGTCGCCCTGCCGTCGTGGTAGCGGGCCTCGACGACGAGGTCCTTGCCGGCGCCGGCGGTGTCGCCGGTGAAGCGGCGCAGGAACCGGTTGGGGCCCGTGACCGTCAGGTCGTAGGCGGTGTCGCCGGCGGCGGAGCCGACGGGGCCGGTGCCGGTGACCCGCGCGCCCGCGGGGACGGTGTACTGGCCGGGGAACGCGGCCGGGTACGCGGCCAGGGAGGGGAACCCGCCGAGGTTGTTGTGGACGGAGAAGTGGCTCGCCTTGGTGGCGAAGGGCGCCTCGTTGCCCAACTCGAACTCGACCGCGCCCTCGGCGAAGCCGGTCAGGTTGGCGCTGGGCTGGTACAGCAGCGGGCGGGCCCGCTTGGTGCCCTTCTCCTGCGTGGGCATCGCGTTGTCGCCGGGCAGCGGGGTGTACCGGGTCTCGGGGACGAGCGGGCCGGTGTCGGGCAGGTGGGGCAGCCCGTAGACGGGGGAGGCGAAGTCGAGGGCGCCGGTGAGGTCGCCGCACACCTCGCGCCGCCAGTCGCTGATGTTGGGGCAGATGGCGGGCGTGCCGAGGGCGGTGGTCCACTTCTCCAGGAACTGGATGACCGAGGTGTGGTCGGAGACCTCCGAGGTCACCCAGCCACCGCGGGTCCAGGGCGAGATGAGCAGCAGCGGCACACGGAAGCCGAGGCCGACCGGGAGGGGCTCGGTGACGCCGTACTGGCCCATGGTGCCGGAGACGAACTCGTCGGCCTCGCCGGGGGCGGGGACGGGCGGCGGGACGTGGTCGAACTGGCCGTCGTTCTCGTCGTAGTTGACGATCACCAGCGTCGAGTCGAAGACGTCCGGGTCGGCGTGGAGGGCCTCCAGGACGCCGCGCAGGAAGTACCCGCCGTTGCTGGGCGCGGTGACCGGGTGCTCGGAGAAGAACTGGTTGTTGACGACCCAGCTGACCTGCGGCAGCGTGCCGCCCAGCACGTCCGCGCGGATCGCGGCGTTGATGTTGTCGGCGTTGCCCGCGAGGCCGGTGACCGGCTCGGGGACGTTCTTGACGCCGTTGTCGTAGTAGACGTCGCCGGGGGCGGCCTGACCCCCCTGGGTGGGGTCGAGCCTGGCGAAGGTGCCGAAGTACTCCAGCCCGTTGTCGCCGTAGTCGTCGGCGCACTGGTAGACGCGCCAGCTGACGCCGGCCTCCTGGAGCGTCTCGGCGTAGGACTCCCAGGGCAGGAACCTGCCGCGCTCGTCGCCGCCGTCGTTGGCGGTGAAGTCGCCGTGCTTCTTGTCGGCGTTGATGGTGCCGCCCCACAGGTAGGTGCGGTTCGGGCCGGTCGCGCTGAGCACGGAGCAGTGGTAGGCGTCGCCGACGGTGTAGGTGTCGGCGAGGGCGTAGTGGAAGGGCAGGTCCTTGCGGTCCAGGTAGCCGAGGGTGGTGGGACCGCCCTTGGCGTAGTACCAGCCGTTCATGAGGCCGCCGTACCAGGCGCCGTGCTGGTCGGTCCAGCCGTGGCTGGTGCCGCCGTAGTTGGCGGCGCCGAGCTCGGCGCTCGGTGGGGTCGGGCCGCTCCAGGACTTCGCGCCGCTCAGCCGCCACGGGTACTGGGTCTCGGCGCCCTCCGTCGGCGTCTTGGGCTGCTGCCACACGGACCCGCCGCCGGGCAACTGGATCGTCGCGCGGTCGCCGAAGCCGCGTACGCCCTTGAGGGCGCCGAAGTAGTGGTCGAAACTGCGGTTCTCCTGCATGATCACGACGACGTGCTTGATGTCGCGGATGTCGCCGTGCGGGCGACCGTGGCCGCGCGGGGCGGGCCCGGCCTGGGCGGGGGTCGCGGCGGCGCTCACGCCGGGCAGCGTGGCGCCGATGGCGGCCGCGCCGGCGACGGTCGCGGCGGTGCCGAGGAAGTCTCTCCGGGACACTGAGGACATGGCTCAAAACCTCCGGATGGGAGATACAACTACCTGGAGACCTTGATCCCGCGTCCTTGCCCACGGGTGTCGGGAACCGGGCGCGGACATGGACGGGCCGAGGCGTCCGTCCTTCCGTCGCCCTGCCTGCCTGCCTGAAGCAGGGCCCCCTTCCCAAATTCTTGACGTGTCAAATAAATGCCTCTATGTTTGCTTGACGCGTCAAGCGATGAATGGAGCTGGGCGGGCCCCGTACCGTCGCCCCCGGGGCCCGCCCGCGCCGCCCCCAGGATGAGGAGTCACGACCATGGCACAGCCGCACGGCGAGGAGCTGCAGGCGATCCTGGAGCGCCAGGCGGAACTGAGGGACCGTTATCTCCTCCCGGCCGAGGAACGCCCGGTACCCACCACCCAGGGGGTCCACCACGCCGCGTTCATCGCCCGGAACGTCGAGGAGACCATCCTCTTCTACCGGGACGTGCTGGGCCTCCCGCTGGTGGACCTGGTCGAGAACCGCGACTACCGCGGATCGACCCACTTCTTCTTCGACATGGGCGGCGAGAACATGCTCGCCTTCTTCGACTTCCCCGGCCACCCCCACCCCGACTACGCGGAGACGGTGGGCGGCGGCCACCACGTCGCCCTCGCGGTCACGCAGGAGGCCTACGACATGGTGAAGGCCCGCCTCGACGAGCGGGGCCTGCCGTACGCGGCCTTCCCCACCGAGGTCGCGGACAGCATGTTCCTGGCCGACCCCAACGGGCTCAGGATCGAACTCATCACGGAGCGGAAGGGCTACGCGCTCGGGGAGTACATCCTCTGACGCGGCGGGCCCTTCCCGCGCGGGCGCCGGGCGTCGGCAGAACAGGCGGAAGACCGCCCGTTCTGCCGACGCCCGGCTCCGGCGCATCTTCGGGTCCTGGACGCGGGGCGGGACGCCTCATGGCCCCGGGACCCCGCGGTCGTCGCGGGCTGACGGCCCGGGTCAGCTCTTCTGCGTCTCCTTGGCGCGGAGCGCCTTCTCCACGGCGTCCCGGACGCGGGTGTCCTCCTGCTGCTTGCGCCGCGTGCGGCCGCGGCGGGTGAGGACGATCGCGGCGGCGACGGCCGCGGCGATCAGGACGATCAGCAGGACCAGGACCCAGGGCACGGCCCAGCCGTGGGCGGTGGCCTCGACCGGGTCCAGGGGGGTGATGGAGCCCGACGCGTCGGTGAGCATCGGGGTGAGCGCGGCGGTCGCGGTGAGGCTGACGGCGGGTGCGACGCCGTGGACGGGCACCTTCACCTTCCAGCTCTCGCCGGGGAGCAGCTCCGGCGGCGCGGCGATGTCGCCGGCCTTCGCCCGCAGCCATCCGAACGGACCGGCCACCGAGACGGACTGGCGGGCCGACAGCATCGCGTTGCCGGTGTTGTGGATCGTGTAGGTGACCGTGGCGTCGCCCGAGGCGAAGGGGCTGGCCGGGCCGTCGTAGTCGACGTGGAGGCCCTCGACCGCGAGCTTCGGCTTGAGCTCCCCGCTGACCCGCAGCTTGACCCGGATGCCCAGGCGCCGGTCCACGTTGATGCCCTGGGCCTCGTCGGACTGCTTGAGCGAGGTCAGGATGCCGCCCACGTAGTCGCCGGGGGTGGCGTTGTCCGGGACGGTGACGGTGAAGGGGATCTCGGCGGTCTTGCCGGGCTTGATCTCGACGCTGTCGCGGTCGGCGTGGACCCAGGCGCCGATCCCGACGGACTTCTTGTCCTTGGTGAGCAGGTCGAGCTGCCCGGTGTCGGTGGTGTAGCCGTCGGCGGCGTAGAGCGCGAGCCGCAGCGCGGAGGTGCTGCGGTTGGCCACGACCATGGCGTCCTTGACCTGTCCGCCGGGGTTCGCGGTGTAGCTGTAGCTGGACCGGTCGTCGCCGAACCCGTTCGCGGCCGTCCTGACCGTCCAGGTGACGTCGCCGTCGGCCGCACGGGCGGGACCGGCGTGGAGGCCCACGAGGGCGAGGGCCGCGAGCAGGACCAGGACGGCGGTGCGGGCGAGGGGCGTCGTGCGGCGCGGTGCGGACGGGTGCATGTCGGGGTTCTCCTGGAGCGGGAGGCGGGGCAGGCACCGACGGTGCCTGCCCCGCCGTCAAACGGGTACGGTCAGCTGCTCAGCGCAGTGATCGTGAGGGTGGCGCGGTAGCCGCCCTTCTCGACGCTGTCCGGGATCTTCAGATCCAGGTCGGCGCCGAGCTTGGCGGAACCCCGCGGGTGGCCCTGCTCGGCGGAGCCGAGGCCACGCGAGACGGACAGGCCCTGGCCGTGGTCGTCGTAGCCGGACGCCACCGGGTCGCCGGCCGCGGCGCCGGCGCCGCCGTCCAGGACGTACGGCGTCCAGCCGAGGTAGGAGCCGGAGAACGTCTTGTCGGCGTCCTTGAAGTCGCCCACGTTGGCCGAGATCGACCACGGGGCGAGCGAACGGCGGCTGTCGGAGACGAGGATCGGGTTGATCTTGCCGCCCGCGACGAAGTGGTCGCCGTTCTGCTCCTTGGCGGTACCGAGGTCCACCAGGCCGTTGTAGCCGTCGATCGTCCAGCCGAACTCACCCGGAGCCGGGTTGGGGACGTTGACCTGCAGGTCCTGCTTGTCCCCGTGGTACGGGTGCACCGTGACGTCGTCGACGTGCGAACCGACCGGCTGGTCGGCGCCGTTGGCGGCGCTGCGGATGTTCTCGACCACGAGCTTGTCGTTGCGCACCTGGACCTTGACGTAGGTGCGGACGTGCTCCTGGTTCTGGACCGAGTTGTACCAGTAGCTGTCCGGGTTCAGCGGGTCGGCGCCGTTGCCCGCGCCGCTGGTGCCGCTGCTGTCCGGCTTGGTGATGTCGTAGTACTTCGAGCCCGATGCGGAGTTGGCCGTCACGTAGAGGACGCCGCCGGGACCCGGGTACACGTCGGAGGCACCCGGCTGCTCGGCCGGGTTCTCCTTCTCACCGTTCTTGATCAGGTAGCTGCGGGAGTAGCTGTGGTCGTGGCCCTGCAGGACCAGGTCCACCCCGAGCTTGGAGAACGTCGTCGGGAAGTCCAGACGACGCTGCTTGTTGTCGCCGTCCTTGGCGTGCGAGGCCGGCGAGTAGATCGCGTGGTGGTAGACGAGGACCTTCCACTTGGCCTCGTTGCCGTGCTTGTTGATGACGTCGGTCACGTAGTTGACGTGCGCCGCGTCACCGCCGCCGTTGGCGGAGTTGTAGCTGTTGCTGTTCAGGTCGATGAACAGCACGTCCTTGTAGATGTACCAGTAGTCACCGCCGGACTTGGTGCCCGCGGGGTTCCCGTTGTCGTAGTACGGGGCCGAGCGGTCGGTGTTCGGGGTGGTGAAGTGCTGCTCGTAGGCCTTGCCGCCGACGTCGTGGTTGCCGATGGTGGCGGCCCACGGGTACTGGCGCAGCCCGTCGGGCGCGAGGAAGGAGTTCCACTGGGACTCGGTGTTGGCCGTCTCGACCTGGTCACCGCCCGACACCAGGATCTCGGCGTTCGGGTTGGCCCTCAGCGAGACGTCGACCGTGTCCTGCCAGCCGGCCTGGTCGGCGGCCAGGTTGCCCGACGAGCCGATCTGCGGGTCGCCGTAGAACAGGAAGTCGTACTCGCCCTCGAAGTCCTGCGTCTTGAAGGAGTACGCGGTGGACCAGTTGCCCTCGCTGCCGACGCGGTAGGAGTACTGGGTGTTCTCCTTCAGGCCGGTGATCGTCGCGTGGCGGTTGAAGCCGCCGCTGGTGGCGATGTTCGCCGCGCCGATGGCGTCGAAGGTGGCGGAGCCGGCCGGGAACTGGCCGTCGGTCACCTGCGCGGTCGGGGCGACCTGGATCTGCTGCGCCGTGTCGGCGGAGGAGTACCAGGTCACGGTGCGCTGGGTCTCGTTGGCGCCGACACCGAGGACGATGCCGCTGAGGGTGGCGGTGTCGGCGGCGGACGCCGAGGTCACCAGCCCGTTGCCAAGGGCAACCGTCAGGCCGAGGAACGCCGCGGTGGCCCCGGTGGCCACACGGCGCCGCGCGGACCCGGAGGTCCGCGAGGAGTTGCTCGATCTCATTTTTGTCTTTTCCTTCTGTGCACGAATCGTGTGCATCGAGTGGAGACCCCCACGCTCACCTCGGCAGGTAAAGCGAACATAAATGCGAGACCCGAGGTAGTTGAACTTCACACGTGTCCTGGACGTAGTCTCAGAATCCGGACACTCGTTGCACGAACCACACCAGCCCCATGACAGACACCCCCGCGGAAATCGCACCCGTGGTCCAGAGGCCGGCCCGCGCCGAACGGCGGCGCAGCACGAGCAGCAGCGGGAAGACGACGGCGATGATGGCCAGTTGGACGGCCTCGATGCCGACGTTGAACACCAGCAGGGACCACAGCAGGGTCCACGACCACGCCTCGTCGATCCCCAGCGCGCCTGCGAAGCCGAGGCCGTGCACCAGGCCGAAGCAGAACACCACGCCGAGGCGGGTCCATCCGGCCCGGTCCAGGCTGAAATGCCCCTGTCCGGCGGCCTCGAGGTCGGTCGCGTGGCCGCCCCGCCGCCAGATCCGCCACAGGTACCAGCCGGCGACCACGGCGATCGACAGCGCGATGACGGGCTCCACGATCCGCGCGGGCACGTCGACCACGCCCAGCGCGGCGAGCATGAACGTCACCGAGTGCGCCAGGGTGAAGCTCGTGGCCGCCAGCACGATCTCGCGCGGCCGCCGCGAACCGGCGATCAGGGCGAGCAGGAACAGGATGTGGTCGATCCCGGTCAGCAGGTGCTCGGCGCCGAGGCGGAAGAACTCCCAGAACCGCTCGTACCAGGACTGGCCGATGGAGAAGGACGGGTGCTCGGCGTCGAGCGCGGCACTGCCCGAACTGCCGTCGACCGCGTACGTGACGATCGTCTTGGTGCCCTTGACGTAGCCCTCGGAATCGGGGAACAGCCCGCTGCGCACCTCGCGGTCCTCGCCCTGCGGGCAGTTCCAGTCCAGGCGGAGGGTGGCGTACGGCACGCCCTCCCGGCGGCCCATCGTGAAGCCTCCGGCCTGGGCGGGGGTGCAGGCCGTGCCGTCGGAACTCACCGTGAAACGCCCGGTGGCGTACGCGACGGCCGACGTCGCGTGCGCCTCCAGCGCCGCGGCCTGGGCGGTGGCGTCGCCGGCGTCGAACGCGGCGGTCCCTTCGCGGAAGAGGGTGTCGTCGTGCTGGTAGTCGGCGGCGGACACGACGAAGAGGTCGTACTCGAGCTGCAGCGTGGTCCGTATCCGGCCTCCGTCGGCCGGGGCGACGTCCACGTACACGGTCGAGGTGAAACCGTGCGCGAGCGCGGACTGCTGCCCGAGGCCCAGGAAGGCGATCACCGCCGCGGTGATCCCGACGAGGGTGCGGCGGACGCGATGTGACATGTGGCTCCTTCAGGTTGCCACTGCACCGTGCACGTAGCGGGTGAACCGGAACCGGCCGGTCGGCGAATCGTGCGAAAACAAGTTCGACAACGGCGCCCCCTGGATGGAGACGAGGGGAACGGGATTGCAGGATGGGGGCGGCACCACCTGTCACCACCCGGAGGTCGATCGCCTTGCGCCCCCCGCTTCGCGCCGCCGCCACCCTGGCCGCGGCCGCCGCGCTGCTCACCGGATGCGGCTCCGGCGACGACTGGTCACACCCGCACGCCAGCCCCAGCGCCGTCGGCACCCCGGGCCCCGGGTTCGTCGACCGCGCCGCCCCGCCCGCCCCCGAGGCCACGGCCACCCCGCGCCCCGGCTCCTGGTCCGGGGTCCACCCCTCGGAGGGCTACCGCGTCGTCCTGCTGACCGCGGGCGACGACCGCCCCGCCAAGGCGCTCGCGACCGCGGTCAAGGAGTGGGCCGAGGCCGAGCACGTCGACCTCAGGACGGTCGTCACCGACCACCCCGCCGACCTCCTCTCCGACGTCACCCGGGCCCTCGACATGCATCCGGACCTCATCGTCAGTGCCGGCAACGACCTGATCGACCCCCTCGCCACGGTCACCCCGAACCACCTCTCCCAGCAGTTCCTCGTGGTGGGCGCGGAGTTGGCCGAGCCCACCGCCAACGTCACCGCCGTCGACTGGTCCGGCGCGTCGTTCCGCGGCGAAGGGCTGGGCATGTCCTCGACGTACGACCCCGCCACCTTCACCCCCGCCCGCTGCGCCGCGGCCGTCCGCGCCGGCGTCGCGGCCGTCCTGGGCGGTGTGACCGGGATCGTCCTCTGGCTCGACGAGCACGGGGGATAGCGCCCCCGGTGCCCGTCCCCCGGCGATCCGCCGACGAGGCCCTGGCCGCGCTCTCGTTCGGGCGGCTGCTCGCGGTCCATGACACCGGCGGCAACCGCGACGAGCCCCACCGGCAACCGACCACGCCATGGGCGCGCCCAGGACCGCCGCGCTCGCCGAGACGCTCGGCTTGATCCAGTCCTACCCGCAGTTGGCCGCCATGTGGCGGGCCACGCCCGTGCGCGGCACCGTCACCTTGGAGCGCGCGGGCTGATCGCGGGACGGGTGTACCGGCGGTGGCAGCTCTTGGCGCCACATGGCGCCACCTGGCACCACGTGGCACCATCCGGCGCCATCCATGGCACATCGCACACATGTGGCGCCATCATGGCTCAGGCCACCGCCATCACGTTTCACCAGGTCAGAGCTGCTGCACCGCAGAGTGCCCCACGTGCGGCACCATTCGGGCTTGCGCATGGCGCCATAGTGGTGCCACTATGACGTCATGGACCTCACCCCGTATGTCGACACCCTCCGCCGTGAACTCGCGGTGGCCGCCGAAGCCGGCGGGGAGGATGCCCGCGAGCTGGCCGAGCGGCTCACCGCTCCGCTGGAGTCGGCGACCCGCCTGACCATGCTCAACGTGCTCTCCGCCGCGATGGACGAGATCACCCGCGAACTCGCCCCCGGCTCGGTCGACGTACGGCTGCGCGGACTGGACCCCGACTTCGTGGTGACGCTGCCGCCCACCGGCGGCGGCCCCGCGGACCGGGTGGACGCGCCCGTCGAACCGCTCAAGGCCCCTGCCCCTGCCCCTGCCTCGGCCGAAGGCGACGAGGGCGGCACCGCACGCGTCAACCTGCGCCTGCCGGCGCACCTCAAGGCCCGTGCCGAGGAGGCCGCCAACCGCGAGGGCCTGTCGGTCAACGCGTGGCTGGTACGGGCCGTGTCGGCCGCGGTCGACGGCGGCCCGCAGCAGCGTACGGCGGAGAAGACCCGCACCACCGGACAGAGCTTCACGGGCTGGGTGCGCTAGCCGCGCCCGCGCCCGCTGCACGTCACCCACACCACGTCCCACCAGCGGGGACGACCCCAAGACCCAAGAGGACGGGACAGCCATGCCTTCTTTCGACACCCCCGAACCGATCTCCGTCACCGCCCACGTGGGCGCCGGTTCCATCCGGTTCACCGCGGGCGACCGCCCCGACACCGTCGTCGAGGTGCTGCCCCGCGACCCGAAGCGGGACAAGGACGTACGGGCGGCCGGCCAGACCGAGGTCAGCTACGCGAACGGCGCCCTGACCGTCAGGACGAAGGAGCGCTACCTCATCGGTCCCAGCGGCGCCGTCGACGTGACGGTCGAACTGCCCACGGGCTCGCGCGTCAACGTGACCGGTTCCTGGACCCAGGTGCTCGGCGAGGGGCGGCTCGGCGAGGTCCGGGTGAAGACCTCGTCCAACGACGTCCGCTTCGACACGACCGGCCCGCTGCAGCTGACCGCCTCGCACGGCTCGATCACCGTCGACCGGATCGAGGGCACGGCCGAGATCACCACCAGCTCCGGCAGCCTGCGCGTCGGCACCCTCGACGGTCCCGCCGTCCTGAAGAACTCGCACGGCACCACGACCGTCGGCGCCGCGCTCGGCGAACTGCGGGTGCGCGGAGCCCACGGCAACGTCGACGTCGAGCGTGCCGAGAGCTCGGTCACGGCCACCGTCGCCCACGGCAACCTGCGCGTCGCCGAGGTCGCCCGCGGCACCGTCCAGCTGGAGACCTCCTACGGCGCCATCGAGGTCGGCGTCCGCGAGGGCACCGCCGCCTGGCTCGACGTCAGCTCCGAGCGCGGACAGGTGCGCAACACGCTCACCGCGTCCGGGACCCCGGAGGCGACCGAGGACACCGTCGAGGTCCACGCCCGGACCCGCTGGGGCAACATCGACATCCGCCGCGCCCGGGTCTGAGCACCACGACCCCGACCCGCGCCGCCCCCACCCACTTCAGCCTTCGAATGGAGGGCCCCGTGCCTTCGTCTGTCATGCCCACGCCCAGGCGGGGTGACGGTCACGCGTCACCCGCCGCCATCTCCGCCATCGGTCTGCGCAAGTCCTACGGCGACAAGACCGTGCTCGACGGCATCGACCTGCGCATCCCGGCCGGATCCGTGTTCGCGTTGCCGGGTCCGAACGGGGCGGGGAAGACCACCGCGGTGAAGATCCTGTCCACGCTCGTCTCCGCCGACGGCGGACAGGCCCAGGTCGCCGGCCACGACCTGGCCGGCGATCCGCAGGCGGTGCGTGCCGCGATCGGGGTCACCGGGCAGTTCTCGGCCGTCGACGGGCTGATCACCGGCGAGGAGAACATGCTGCTGATGGCGGACCTGCACCACCTGCCCAAGACCGAGGGACGGCGGGTGGCCGCCGCGCTGCTGGAACGCTTCGACCTAACCGAGGCCGCCGGCAAGCCCGCCGCCACCTACTCCGGCGGCATGAAACGCCGCCTGGACATCGCGATGACCCTGGTCGGCGACCCCCGCATCATCTTCCTCGACGAACCCACCACCGGCCTGGACCCCCGCTCCCGCCACACCATGTGGCAGATCATCCGCGAACTCGTCACCGGCGGCGTCACCGTCTTCCTCACCACCCAGTACCTGGAGGAGGCCGACGAACTCGCCGACCGCATCGCCGTCCTCCACAACGGCACCATCGCCGCCGAAGGCACCCCCGACGAACTCAAACGCCTCATCCCCGGCGGCCACGTCCGGCTGCGCTTCACCGACCCCACCGCCCACCACCACGCCGCCACCGCCCTGCCCGGCGCCGCCCGCGACGACGACGCCCTGACCCTGCAACTGCCCAGCGACGGCAGCCAGCGCGACCTGCGCACCCTGCTGGACCGGCTCGACGCCGCCGCCGTCCACGCCGACGAACTGACCGTCCACACCCCCGACCTCGACGACGTCTTCTTCGCCCTCACCGGCGACACCGCCGCCGTCCCGCACCAGCCCACGGAGGCCCTGCGATGAGCACCCCGACCCACGCCCTGCGCGACTGCTCCACCATGCTGCGCCGCAACCTCCTGCACGCCCGCCGCTACCCCTCCCTCACCCTCAACCTCCTCCTCACCCCGATCATGCTGCTCCTGCTGTTCGTCTACGTCTTCGGCGACACCATGAGCGCCGGCATCGCGGGCGGCACCCCCGACCGCTCCGCCTACATCGCCTACCTCGTCCCCGGCCTGCTCCTGATGACCATCGGCAGCACCACCATCGGCACCGCCGTCTCGGTCTCCAACGACATGACCGAAGGCATCATCGGCCGCTTCCGCACCATGGCCATCCACCGCGGGTCCGTGATCGTCGGACACGTCATCGGCAGCGTCCTGCAATCCGTCCTCAGCGTCGTCCTCGTCGCGGCCGTCGCCGTCGCCATCGGCTTCCGCTCCACCCACGCCACACCCCTGGAATGGCTCGCCGCCCTGGCCCTGCTCGTCGGCTTCGCCACCGCACTGACCTGGATCGCCGTCGGCATGGGCCTGGTCAGCCCCAATGCCGAGGCCGCCAGCAACAACGCCACCCCCCTGATCCTGCTCCCCCTGCTGTCCAGCGCCTTCGTCCCCCTGCACTCCATGCCCGGCTGGTTCCAGCCCATCGCCCAGTACCAGCCCTTCACCCCCGCCATCGAGACGCTCCGTGGCCTCCTCCTGGGCACCGGCATCGGCGACAACGCGTGGATCGCCGCCGCCTGGTGCGCCGGCCTCACCGTCCTCGGCTACCGGTGGTCCACCGCGAAGTTCAACAGCGCCAGCACCTTCTGATCCGAGCACGCTCCACGGCGGAGGGCCCCGCGCGGCACGCGGGGCCCTCCGCTCGGGTTTCGCGTCCCTGCTCAGTCCGTCGTGAGGTGCGTGTCCATCACCGTCACCAGCGCGGCCCGCCGTTCCGTCCCCTTCGGGGCCCGGGTCTGGTCCAGCCGGAGCGCGGCGGCGCGGCCGCGCAGGGACAGGGTCATGAGCTGGTTGCCGAACCAGGGGCCGCCCGTCTTGCGCCAGCGCAGCGACGGGGTGCCGGCGCGGCCGTGGCGGGCGAGGGCGCGGCCGATGAGCCGGGCGGGGCCCGTCCAGGCGAAGCGGAAGGCCAGGCGCATGAAGCCGGGGATCGTGTTGTGGACCGGCGAACAGGTCAGCTGCAGCAGACGGGAGCGCAGCGGCGTGCCGGGGCGGTGGGCCTCGGCGGTGTAGGCGTGGTGGACGTCGCCGGACAGGACGCAGATCGTGGCGGGGGCCTCGGGATCGTCGGCGGCGTCGGTGAGGAGCCCGGCGAGGGCGTCGAAGGAGTCGGGGAAGGCCGACCAGTGTTCGAGGTCGCCTGCCTGGCGCAGGCGTTCGCCGCGGTGCGTCCAGCGGTGGCCGCGGCTGCCGCCGCAGAGGGCGGAGCTCCACGCCTCGGCGTCGTGGACGGCGTGCGGGAGGAGCCAGGGCAGGGAGGTGCCGATGAGCAGGTGGTCGAAACTGCCGTCGGGGCGGACGTTCTGGCGCAGCCAGTCGAGTTCCGCCGGGTCGAGCATGGCGCGGTCGTGCTCGTCCAGGACGCGGGCGGCGCGTGAGTCGACCATGAGCAGGCGGGTGCGTCCGAGGTCGCGGCGGTAACTCCAGCGGGTGTGCGCCGGGTCGGCCTCCACGCGTGCGGCGAAGGCGCGCAGGGTCTCCGTGCCGTCGTCGGCGGCGCGCACCGCCGCGAGGAGCTTGTCGGCCGCGAGTTCGGCGGGGGTGAGGTTGCCGAGGTGCTGGTGGACCCAGTACGAGGTGAGGCCGCTGGTGACGCGCTCGTGCCACCAGGCCGTCTCCCGCATGGTGTTGCGCCACGTGTGGGAGGTGTTCCAGTCGTCTATGACGTCGTGGTCGTCGAAGATCATGCAGCTGGGCACCGTGGACAGCAGCCAGCGGATGTCCGGGTCGAGCCAGGACTCGTAGTAGAGGTGGGTGTATTCCTCGTAGTCGGCGACCTGGTCCCAGGGCGGCTCGTTCAGGTCGCGGCGCCGGGCGAGCCAGCGGCGGGTGGCCGCGGAGGTCTCGTCGGCGTAGATCTGGTCGCCGAGCAGCAGCAGGAGGTCGGGGCGGCGCGCGTCGCCGGAGCCGATGTGGTGGGCGAGGGTGTCCAGCGCGTCGGGGCCGATGGGGTCGGGTTCGTCCGGGGGCGGCGCGGCCCAGCGGCAGGAGCCGAAGGCGACGCGCAGCGGCTGTCCGTCCTCTCCGCCGTCCCCGTCGTGCCCGGCGGTGTGGATGGTGCTCGGCGGGTACGGGGAGCCGGGCAGCGGCCAGACCTGCTGCCCGTCCAAGAGGACGCGGTAGGGCGTGGAGGTGCCGGGGCGCAGCCCGGTCACGGTGACGATCGCGTAGTGGTGGCCCGCGATCTGCCAGGTGCGCTCGCTGCCGGTGGCCCCGTCCTCGCAGGCGACGGTCGCCGTGGCGGGGCGGTCCGCCTCGACCCACACGGTGGCCGTGTCCTCGTCCACGTATCTCAGCAGCGGGCCCAGGCGCAGTTCTGCCATGGCGGTCGGCCTTCCCTCCGTCGTCGTGAGTTGTGGACGTCGGAGGGAAGGCGTGAGTTCCCGGCCGCCGCCCGGGCCGCGGTCCCGGCGGCCGGGCGGGGCCGGGACGCGCCGTCAGCAGCCGCTGAGGACGCTGCTGAGCTTGCTCTTCTCGGCGGAGTCGACCGCCAGGCCGTAGTAGTACTTCACCTGGACCCAGGCGCGCACGTAGGTGCAGGCGTACGCGGTGCGGGACGGCATCCACGTGGCCGGGTCCTGGTCGCCCTTGGCCTGGTTCACGTTGTCGGTGACGGCGATGAGCTGCGGGCGGGTGAGGTCGTTGGCGAAGGCCTGCCGCTGGGAGGTGGTCCAGGCGGAGGCGCCGGAGTCCCAGGCCTCGGCGAGGGGCACGAGGTGGTCGATGTCGAGGTCGGAGGCGGCGGTCCAGGTGGCGCCGTCGTAGACGGAGTACCAACTGCCGCTGGTGGCGGCACAGGAGGAGTCGGTGACCACGCCGCTGCCGTCGCGCTTGAGCACCGTCTCACGGGTGTTGCAGGCCCCGCTGATGGTGATCCAGTGGGGGAAGAGGTCGCGGTTGTAGCCGGTGCGGTTCTCGGTGGCGACCCTGAGCGAGGCCAGGTAGGTGCGGGCGGTGGCGGCGCTGACGGGGGTGGGGAGCGCCGCCTGGGCGGTGGGGCCGTTCAGGGTCGCGAATCCGGCGAACAGGCTGGTGAGTGCCACGAGGAGACCCAGGCGTCGACGCGCGTAGACACCGCGCCGCGCGAGAGCACTGCGTATCCGGGACATAGGGAACTCCCTTGGTGTGGGGGTGTTTGGCCGCTGGAACCGTCGGCCATCCTTCTGCTGGGACGTTTCTGCCGGACGAGCGGCAGGTAACAGGTTGGCGACATGGACACGTCATGTCTAGAGGTCGGACGGCACCGGATCCGCGCCACCGTGCGCCGGGGACGGACCGCGCGCCACGGTCTCCCCCGCGCCCGCCGGTGCGGCGTGCGACTCCCGCCCGGCCGGGGCGGCTTCACTCCCCCGCGGGCCGGCGCGGGGAACCCGCGCTCACAGGGCGCGCAGCCCGCGGATCACCTCGCGCAGCAGATCCGCGTCGGGCCGCTCGGCGGCGGCCGGTGGCGGGTCCACCCGGGCGAGCCCGGCGTCGACCAGGTCGCCGAGCACCACGCGCACCACGGTGACCGGGAGGTCGGCGCCGGCCGCCAGCTCCACCAGGGGCAGCGGTCCCTGACGGCGCAGCAGTTCCAGCAGGGAGGCGCGCGCGTGGTCGGCCAGCCCGTGCGCCCGCGGGTCCGTGGGCTCGCCCAGGGCCCGGACCCGGTCCATCAGCGTGAAGGAGCGCTCCGTGTCGGGGCGGGTACGGCCCCCGGTCACGGTGTACGGGCGGACGATCGGGCCGGACTCCTCGTCGTACCAGCGGTCCTCGCCTCCCTCGGCGCGCCGGGTCACTCCTCGCCCGGCTCGTCCGCCGCGCGGGCGGGAGTGGCCAGGTGCCGTCCGGTGCGCTTGACGAGCAGGCCCATCTCGTAGGCCAGTTGCCCGACGTCCGCGCCCGAGGCGCACAGGACCGCCAGGCAACTGCCCTCGCCGGCCGGGGTGACGAACAGGTAGGCGTCGTCCAGCATCACCATGACCTGGCGGACCCCGCCCACCGCGAACGACCGGCCGGCCGACCTGGCCAGGCCGTTGAAGCCGGAGCACACCGCGGCCAGATGGTCGACGTCCTTGCCGGTCAGTCCCTTGGACGAGGCCGTCGCCAGCCCGTCGCCGGACAGCAGTACGGCCTGGCGCACGTGATCCGTGCGGTCCACCAGGTCGTCCAGCAGCCAGTCGAGGCCCTCGGCGGCCCCGGCGTCCTCGGGATGTGCCGTGCCGGACGGCTCGGCGTCTGTCATGTCGCTGCCCCTCCTTCTCCCGCACCGTCGCGTCCCCGGTTCAGCCCTCGCTGGAAGGCCCCGAAGATCGCCCCCATCTGCTCCGGCGACAGGCCGGCGCCGGACACCTCGCTCCCGGCCCCCGGATCGCCGGTCTCGGCGCGCAACTGCGGGGCCAGGTTCGCCTGGCGCACCCGCGTGGGCAGCGCCGGCGCCGCGCCGGTCCCGGGTGCCGTGGACACGGCCGGGGCCGGGCCGGGGACCGCCCCGGTGGCCGGCTCACGCCTGCGTCGCGGCAGCGGGCCGGACGGCTCCGCCGAGGCCCCGTCACCCGGCTCGCTCCCCGCGGTCACCACCCGGGCCCCGGTGGCGGTCGCCACGGGCCCCGGCCCCGGTTCCGGCCCGGACTCCGCACCCGGCTCGGCGGTGACGGGCGCCAGCACCGGCCCCGGCAGGAAGACCACCGCCGTGGTGCCGCCGAACGGGGAGCGGGTGAGCGTCACTTCGACGCCGTGCCGGTGGGCGAGGCGGCCGACGACGTACAGGCCGAGCCGTTCGCTGCGCGCCGGGTCGAAGTCCTCCGCGTGCCGGAGGGTGGCGTTGGCCTGTTCGAGCTCGTCGGGGTCCATGCCGAGGCCGCGGTCGTCGATCTCCAGGGCGAAGCCGTGCGCGGCCTCGCCGACCCGCATGGTCACCTGGGTGCGTGGCGGGGAGAACACCGTGGCGTTCTCGACCAGTTCGGCGATGAGGTGGATCAGGTCGACCACGGCCTCGCCGACCACGCCGACCTCCGGCATGGGCGGCACGACCACGCGGGCGTAGTCCTCGACCTCGCCGACCGCCGCGCCGACGACGTCGACGATCGGCACCGGCTTGCGCCAGACGCGTCCCGGCGCGGCCCCGGAGAGGATGATCAGGCCCTCGGCGTGGCGGCGCATGCGGGTGGTGAGGTGGTCGATGCGGAACAGGTCGGCGAGCGCGTCGGGGTCGGAGGTGCGCCGTTCGAGGGTGTCGACGAGCTTCAGCTGGCGGTGCACCAGCGCCTGGTTGCGGCGGGCGATGTTGAGGAACAGCGCCGACATCGCGCGCCGCAGGTCGGCCTGCCGGACGGCCGCCTCGACCGCGGCCCGGCGCGCCGCGTTCAGCGCGCGGCCGACCTGCCCGATCTCGTCCGGGCCCGCTCCGTCGGAGCCGTCGTCCTCCGGCCGCCCGAAGGCGAGCGGCGGCGCCTCGGCGGCCACGTCGACCTGCTCACCCGCGCCCAGCCGCCGGGTCACCTCGGGGAGCTGGCGCACCGCCAGGGTGTCGGCGGCGTCCCGCAGTTCCTCCAGCCGCCGGGTGATCCGGCGCCCGGTGTGGACGGAGAACCAGAGGGACAGCCCCACGCCGAGCAGTCCCGCGCCGCCCGCGGCACCCGCGTACAGCAGCTCGCGCCGGGCGAAGTCCCGGCCGCGGGCGGCGGCGTTCTTCGCCGCGTCGGTGCACAGCAGCATGTACCTGCGGACGGCGTCGTCCATGGTCCGCCGCCACGACGCGCTCACCAGCACCTTGCCGGTGCCGGCCGCGCCGGCCCGGAGCAGGGCGTCCTCGCCCCCGACCAGGGACCGGTAGAGCGGCCCGTGCTCGAACTCCCGGAAGAGGGCGCGCGAGTCGGCGGGCAGGGCCGGTACGTAGGTGCGCTGGAAGACGCGGCGGTCCTCGATCGTGGCGGCCAAGCGGCGGAACTGCGTGCCGGTGAAGCCGCCCGCGACCCGCACTCCGGTCACCAGCGCGTCCTCGTGGGAGACGAACTCGCGCACCCGGACGAGCCCGGTGACGTTCTGCGCCTCGCGGGCCAACTGCCCGTTCTGCAGGGCGGTCAGGCCGGTCTGCACCTCGAAGGTGGGCAGCACGACGTCGGTGTACCGGTCCACGGCGCGCGCCCAGTCGATCCGCCCGGCGATGACGTCACGGCGCAGCGCGGGCAGCCGGTCCACGGCGGCGAGCGCCCGGGTGAGCACCCGGCTCTGGCCGGCGCTGAGGTCCCCGCGCTCGCCCCGGTCGCCGATCGCCGCGCGCATCGCGGCGATCACCTCGTCGGTGTGCCGCTGCTGCCCGGTGAGGTCGGCCAGCGCGCTCCGCCCGCTCCCGGAGGCCAGGTACGCGGCGGACAGCCGCCGTTCGACCTGGATCTGGCCGACGGCGGTGTCGACCGGGGTGCCGTAGTGGACGTAGACGGCCTGCAGCCGGATGAGGTCGCGCAGTTCGCCCGTCACCGAGACCACGGCGAAGGTCCACAGCGAGACGAGGACGACGACGGGGATCAGCACCAGGGCGAGGATCCGGGTGCGGATCGTGCGGCTGCCGGGACGGCGACGCATGCACTCTCCAGGCTGCTCGGACGGTGGACAGCCGGATCCCGCCGCGCCGGGGCACGCTACGCGCCCGTACGACTACGTTCCGCTCGGCGGACCGGTTGCGCAGTACCGTAGCGACGGCCCCTACCGGTGAGTAGCCGATGGGACGAATCGTGAAGTGCAAGCGCTGTGCCATGGCTCACAGCTGCCGCGGTTTGTGGGCCTTTGGGGCGCTTGTCCCCACCGCGGGAGCCGGCCCCGGAGCCGCCCGCGACCCTCAGGAACCCCCGGCCCCCGACGGCACGGCGGAGCCGCCGCCGAACTCGCCCACCGCGTCCCGGACGATCGCGTCCAGCCGGGCGTGGTGCGCGCCGCGCCAGTACGGGCGCTCACAGACGACGCACTGCGCGAACACGTCGTAGCTGCGCCGGGTGCCGTGCTCCAGCTTCTCCCACACGGCGTCCTTGCCGGTCTCCCGCAGCGGCCCGTTGCACGCCGTGCAGCGCGTCCAGGGCGCCAGAACGGGGGCGAACCGGCCCAGCACGTCACGCAGTTGCTCGTCGGGCTGGTCGCTGTAGACGTAGGCGCCCGCCCACAGTTCCCGGCGGCGCAGCAGGCCGCGGTCCCGCGAGAGCATCACCCGCCGTTCGGCGGCCGACCGGGCGGCCAGGGCGGGGTCGCCGATGTCCTCGCTCTCGTACGCGGCGTCGACGCCCAGCAGCCGCAACCGCCGGGCGAGCGTGCCCAGGTGCACGTCGAGCAGGAAGCGCAGCGGCGCCCCCGGCACGGACTGGGGCCGGGTGACGGGCTCGACCTCGACGTGCACGCCGGCGACCGGGACGTACGAGACGGGGACCTCGCGGCCGTCCGCCAGCAGCCGGCCGACCTCGGTGAGCGGGACGCCGAGCGACTCCACGACGTGCCCCAGCGTGGACGCGCCGTCGGTGACGACGGTGGTCCGCCCCTCCCGTCGTGGCGCCGCGGCGAAGAGCCGCAGCGCGGAGGCGAAGCTGATGCCGATCTCGGGTCCGTTCACACCGCTCACCCGGCCAGGATGCCACCCCGGCGGCGCGGGGCACACGGGGTTTCCCCGGGGCGGGTCACACCGCGCCGTGCTCGACGAGGCTCCGGGCGCAGTCCAGCACCGCCTCCCGGGCCGGCCGGGGTTCCCAGCCCAGGACGCGGCGCGCCTTCTCGGTGCTGTGGCGGTTGCGGCGGCCGAGCGCGGGGGTGATCTCGCGCAGGGAGGGGTCGGTGAACCGGGCCGCGAACCGGACGGCGAGATCCGGGACCTGCCGGGTGGCCACCTTGCGGCCGTCCTCGCCGAGCCCCTCGCGCAGGGTGCGGGCCATGTCCGCCATCCAGAGGAACTCGCCCGTGGCCAGGAAGCGTTCGCCCGCGGCCTGCGGCGAGGCCATCGCCCGGATGTGGACGTCCACGAGGTCGCGCACGTCCACCACCTCCAGTCCGATCCTCGGGACGCCGCGCATCCCGCCGCTGAGCATGCGCGCGACGATGCCGACGGAACCGGTGGTGTCCGGCGTGAGGACGGGGCCGAAGACGGCGCCGGGCAGCACGGTGGTCAGTTCGGTCGGGCCGTCGTGACCGGCGATGAAGTCCCAGGCCGCGCGTTCGGCGACGGTCTTGGAGCGCCGGTAGGGGATCAGCGTCGGGTCGTCGGGGTCGGTCCACAGCGTCTCGTCGGTCACCCCCTCCGCCGCGTACGAGGAGGGGCTGGCGGCGTTCGCCGCGGAGGTCATCACGACGCGCCCCACCCCGGCGGCGGTCGCCGCGCGCAGCACCCGGAGCGCGCCGTCGCGGGCGGTGGAGACCAGGGCGCCGGGGTCGGCGGCGGCGAGACCGAGGGGGGAGGCGACGTGCAGCACGCGGTCGACGCCCTCCAGGGCCGCGTCCCAGCCGTCGTCGGACGTCAGGTCCGCGACGGCGAACCCCAGCCGCCCGGCGGGGTCGACGACCGACGACACGGCCTCGGTGACGGCCTGCTCCTTGTCCCGGCTGCGCACGGTCGTACGCACCTCGTGACCGCGCCGCAGGAGTTCGGCGACGCACCAGCCGCCGATGTAGCCGCTGCCGCCGGTGACCAGGACCAATTCGGGCATGACAGTGTCCTCCGCGCATGGGGGTGGGTGTGCCAGAATGAAGCGGAGGCCCCTCCGCTACACCTCCCGACCGTACCGGAGGCCCCTCCGTTCAGCAATCGACCACCGACGGACGGCCGGCACCCACCCGTGAACCCGCAACCCCCCAGACCGACCCGCAAGGACGCCCTCGACAACCGCGAGCGGATCCTGACCGCCGCCCGTGAGGAGCTCTCCGCCTCCAGCGGCGCGTCCCTCACGGCGATCGCCAGGAAGGCGGGCGTCGGCATCGGCACGCTCTACCGCCACTTCCCCACCCGGGAAGCGCTGATCATGGAGCTCTACCGGCACGACATCGGGAAGCTGATCGACCGCGCGCCGGAACTGCTCGCCTCGCACCCGCCGTTGACCGCGCTGCGACGCTGGTTCGACGAGGTCGCCTATTACGGGCGGCTCAAGTTCGGCGTCGCCGAGGTCGTCCACGCGGCGACCAACGGCGGCCTGGACGACGAGAACTACGGCCCCTTCGTCGGCGCCATCTCCACGCTCCTCGACGCGGGCGCCGCCGACGGCTCGCTCAAGCCCGGACTCGACCCCGAGGACGTACTGCTGCAACTGAGCGTGCTGTGGCGGATCGACCCGGCCCGCGGCGGCGAGGCCCGCGCCGCCCGGATCCTCGACCTCATCGTCGACGGGTTGCGCTCCGCGGGTGGCGGCGCGGCCCAGTGAGGGTGCGTTCGCTGTGTGCGGGGGGTGCCCCTTGCGGCCGGTGGTTGTGTGCGGGTGCGCTGCGCCTGCGGCGGGCGGTTCCCCGCCCGCCCTCCCGATTGCCCGGCGCGGTCAGTGACCGCCTCGCGCGGTCGTTGTGGGGTCGGTGCCGCGCCGGGGTACGCCCCCAGCCTTCGGCCGGGGGGACCCCCACCTCGGCGCTCGCGGCGCTGCCCCACGTCATTTGGTACCGCGCCCACCGCTCGTCGCCTGCGGGGGCACCCCGCCACACCCCCTCCGGTCGTATGGGCGACTAACGGCCGGACGGGGTTCAGAGAGCGGTCCGCGGTTGCCGCAGGTGCCTTACTGACCCCCCACCGGCCGTCAGTCGCCCCAACCCGCGGGAGGGGGTGTGGCGGGGTGCGCCCATGGGGGTCCCCCCGGCCGAAGGCTGGGGGAGACGAGCGGCGGACCCGGGTGCCGAACGATGTGGGGGTAAACCGCGAGCGTTGAGGACGTGCGCCGGCGCGGCCCCGACCCCAACCCAACGGAGCGCAGGCCCGCACTGACCGCGCCGGGCAATCGGGCGGGCGGCGGGGAAACCGCCCGCCGCAGGCGCAAACAACCCGCACACAACAAGCGGCGCAAGGGGCACCCCGCGCCGGAGGCGCTAGCCGATGTGGAGCAGGAGCGTCCCGTCGGCGGCGGCCTCGACACGGACCTGGGCGAGGGTGTCGACGTGGACCGTGGGCTCGTGGGCCGCGGCGCGGGGGCCGACACCGACCACGCGCATGCCGGCGGCCTTGCCGGCCGCGATGCCGACCTCGGAGTCCTCGAAGACCACGCAGTCCTCGGGGCCGAAGCCCAGCTCGGCGGCGCCCTTGAGGAAGCCCTCCGGGTCCGGCTTGCTGGCGCTGACGCGCTCCGCGGTGACCATGACGGCGGGCATCGGGAGCCGGGCGGCGTCCATGCGGGCCCGGGCCAGGGCCTCGTCCGCGGAGGTCACCAGCGCGTGCGGGCGGCCCTGCAGCGCGGCCATGAAGGCCGGGGCACCCTCGACCGGGACCACGCCGTCGACGTCGGCGGTCTCCTCGGCGAGCATGCGGGCGTTGTCGGCGTGGTTCTCCGCCATCGGGCGGTCCGGGAGGAGCACCGCCATCGTGGCGTAGCCCTGGCGGCCGTGGACGACCTTCATCACGGCGTCGCCGTCGAGCCCGTGCGTCGCGGCCCACCGGCGCCAGCAGCGTTCGACCACGGCGTCGGAGTTGACCAGCGTGCCGTCCATGTCCAGCAGCAGGGCGCGGGCGGGGACGACGGTGGACGGCGACAGCATGGAACTCCCTCGGACGAACAAATCAAGTGGCCCGCCCGCCGGTCAGGGGAAACGGGCGGAGCCACTTTGTTCCTACACGATACAAAACCGTGCGGCGGTTCCGCCAGGGGGGTGCCCTAACGCGGCCGCCGCCGGGCCGGCCGCGCCCCCCGGGCCCCACGGGCCTCAGGGTGCGTCGCCCGCCCCGTCCACGTACTGCAGCAGTCCGTAGGTGAAGCCGGCGGTCCGGCGGCCGGCCCCCGGCGGGGCCTGCGGGTCGGTGAACTCCAGCCGCCAGCGGGTCGGGGCGTCGCCCTCCAGGGGCCGTGCGGGCGGGAACGCCCGGGCCACCTCGTCGACGGTGCAGGACCACGGCGTGAGGTCGTCCAGGCCCGACAGCCGCGGCCCCCGCTCCTCCGGGGCGCGGACAAGCCACTCGTTCCAGACCGCCCCGCCGCCCGGGGCGCACAGCACCTCGAACCGCAGGGTCGGCCACAGCGGGACCGGCCACAGCAGTGCCGGGCAGGTCAGGTCGCCCACCTTCCGCCGGAGCACCGCCTCGGGCGGCCCGAGCACCGCGCGGTAGCGGCGCTCGCCGCGTGGGAAGCCCTTGGCGTGTCCCCATGCCTGCCAGCGGCGGTTCGCCTCCCGCATCTCGGTACGGCTCGCCCCGAGCGTGCGCAACGCCTCCTCCACCAGTTCGGGCCGGTGGTCGGCCATGCGCCGCAGCAGGACGAGCTGGAAGCCCCTGGGGCCGAAGTCGTCGATCGCCACGCCCCCATCCTGCCGGAGCGCCCAGGGGCCGGACATCGCGGCGCCCGCCGCGGGACCTGGTCCCGGGGCGGGCGCTCACGGACGACGGAGGGCGGTCAGCCCCAGCCGTTCCCGTTCCCGTTGCCGCCGTCGGAGTCCGGGTCCGGTGTCGCGCCGGTCTTCGCCTCCAGGGCCGCCCGGGTGTTGGGCCCGTAGACGCCCTGCGGATCGCCCTTGACCCCGTAGAAGAACTGGAAGCGGGCCACGGCGTCGCCGACCTTCCGGTCGAATTCGCCGTTCGCGGGGCCGTAGTAGAGCCGCACCGCCTTGAGGCGGTTCTGGAGGTCCACGACGGCGGGGCCGCTGTCGCCGCGCTGCAGCGTCGCGGGCGCGGCCGGCGGCGCTGCCGAGCTGGGTGCCTGGGAGACCTGGCCGCTGGCGGACGCCGTCGGCTGCGACGCGGTGGCGCTGGGCGTCGGGGCGCCGGTCGTGGCCGAGGCCGAGGCGCTCGCGGACGCGAGCGTGGAGGGGGTGACGCTGGGCGAGGCCGAGCGCGAGGCGGAGGCCGAGGGCCGCGCGGAGGACGGCAGTTCGACCGCCGGCTCGGAGGCGCCCTGATCGGGGGCCGCCTCCGTACGGTCCGGCAGGCCGGTCAGCTGTGCAGTGAGGAAGACCGCGCCGACGGCGAGGCCGACGGCCCCGATGCCCGCGCCGGCGACGAGCGCACCGCGGCGGCGGCGATGGGCCCCGGCGCGGCGCCTGCTCACGGCACGGGACGGGTAGGGCACCAGTTCACGGGACGTGGCGGCCACCGGTACCGGCAGCCGGTCCGAGGAGACCGTGCCGAGGTCGATGACGTCGGTGTCCTCCTCCGGCCCCGCGGCCCCCGCGGCCCCCTCCGGCGGCACCGGCGCCAGGACCGCGGTGGGCGGGTCCGCGTCCTGCGGTGGGAAGGCCTCGGCGGCCCCCGCCGCCACGGCAGCCGGGACGGCCTCCTCCGCGTCCGCGTACTCCTCCGGTCCCGGCACGTACGGCCGTACCCGGAGGGACTCGTACTCGTGCTCCTCCTGCGAAGCCGGTGATGCCGGCTTGTCAGACGCCACCGGCGCCCCCTCCCCATCCCCTGACAGACGCAGTGATTATGCAGACCGCGCACGCCCGGTGCCCAGGCGCCTCCGTTCCCGACGGTCGTACAAACGGAGCCAATCTTGTGGAAAGGGTGTGAATATTTATAAGGAAGTGACGTGAACGCGGTACCGGAGCCCCCGGTGCCCGAGCGGAACGAGTCCTTATGGCGCAGGACGACACCACTTCCCCAGCGGGGCGGGCCATGGCGGACGGCCCGGCGGAAGTGACCGACAAGCGGTCCGTCTACGTCGCGATCGGCGCGCTCGCACTCGGTCTGCTGCTCGCCGCCCTCGACCAGACGATCGTCTCCACCGCGCTGCCGACGATCGTCAGCGACCTCGGCGGGCTGAAGCACCTCTCCTGGGTGGTCACCGCCTACCTGCTGGCCTCCACCGCCGCCACCCCGCTGTGGGGCAAGCTCGGCGACATGTACGGACGGAAGAAGCTCTTCCAGTCCGTCATCGTGATCTTCCTGATCGGCTCGGCGCTGTGCGGCCTCTCCCGGAGCATGGGCGAGCTCATCGCCTTCCGCGCGCTGCAGGGCCTCGGCGGCGGCGGCCTGATCGTCCTGTCGATGGCGATCGTGGGCGACATCGTGCCGCCGCGCGACCGAGGGCGCTACCAGGGGGTGTTCGGGGCGGTCTTCGGTGCGAGCAGCGTGCTCGGGCCGCTGCTGGGCGGGCTGTTCGTGGACACCCTCAGCTGGCGCTGGGTGTTCTACGTCAACCTGCCGCTGGGCATCGTCGCGCTCGCCGTGATCGCGACCGTGCTCCACATCCCGGTGCGGCGGACCACGCACCGCATCGACTACGGGGGCATGGTGCTGGTGGCGGCCGCGGCGACCTGCCTGGTGCTGATGACCTCGCTGGGCGGTACGACCTGGGCCTGGGGCTCCTGGCAGGTCGTCGGGCTCGCGGTGCTCGGCGTACTGCTGGTCGCGGCCTTCGTCCTGGTCGAGCGGCGGGCCGAGGAACCGGTGCTGCCGTTGCGGCTGTTCCGCATCCGCACCTTCTGGATGTGCTCGGTGATCTCCTTCGTCGTCGGCTTCGCCATGTTCGGCTCGCTGACCTTCCTGCCGACCTTCCTCCAGGTCGTGCACGGCTACTCGCCGACCTGGTCCGGGGTGCACATGATCCCGATGGTGGTCGGCATGCTGGCGGCCTCCACCGCCTCCGGCCAGATCGTCTCCCGCACCGGCCACTACAAGGTCTTCCCGATCGCCGGGACCGCCGTCACGATCGTCGGGCTGGTCCTGCTGCACCGGCTCGACGAGACCACCGAGGTCTGGGCGCTGAGCCTGTTCCTGCTCGTCTTCGGCCTCGGGCTCGGCCTGGTCATGCAGGTGCTGATCCTCGCCGTGCAGAACGCCGTCGGCTACGCCGACCTGGGCGCGGCCACCTCCGGCGCCACCTTCTTCCGCTCCATCGGGGCGGCCTTCGGCGTCTCCATCTTCGGCGCCATCTTCTCGACCAACCTCGCCCGCGAGATCACCGCCGCCCTCGCCGGGCTCACCCTGCCGCCCGGCTTCGACCCGGCGATGATCCAGGCCGATCCGCGCGGCGTGCGGCAGCTCCCGGCGTCCCTGCGCGACCCGGTGCTGCACGCGTACTCCACCGCCATCACCAGCGTCTTCCTGTGGGCGGTGCCGGTGTGCGCGCTGGCCTTCGTCCTGGCCTGGTTCCTGAAGGAGCAGCCGCTGCGGCGCACGCTCACCGTGCCCGACGCGAGCGAGACGATCGGCACCAACCCCGTGGACCGCTCCTCCCTCGACGAGATCGCCCGCGGCCTGAGCGTCCTCGGCAGCCGGGAGGCCCGCCGCGACCTGTACGTACGGATCACCGCGCTGACCGGCCTCGGCATCCAGCCCGCCTCCGCCTGGCTGCTGCTGTACATCGCCCGCACCGGCTCCGCCGACCCCGTCGACCTCGCCCTGCAGACCACGGTGCCGTACACGGTCATCGAGGGCGCGGCTTTCGAGGTCGAGGAACACCGCTACGCCGTCCGCCGGGGCAACCCGCTGTACCTCACCGAACGCGGCCAGGAGGTCGTGGCCCTGCTCACCGAGGCCCGCCGCAAGGTGCTGGCCGAACTCCTGGGCGACTGGAGCCCGGAACGCCACGCCGACCTGGCTGCCCTGCTCACCCGTCTGACCACCGAACTCTGCGGCCAGGACCAGGACCGCCCCGGCCCCCACCGCCCCGCGGCCTGAGCGGACGGGGCAGCCGGGACCGGGACGGTCACCGCGGTGACCCGGCGAAGGCGGCGAGCGCGGTGAAGTCGGGCTCGCGCAGGCCGACACGCGGGTCGACGTGGTGCAGGAGCGCGGGACCGGGGTGGTGGGTGGCGACCCAGTCCGTGTCGGCGGGGCCCTGCTCGTCGTCGACCCAGGCGAAACGGCGGCCGGCGGCGTACGCCACGAGCGCCTCGGTCTTCCAGTGCACGAGGTCGGGACGGTGCGCGAACAGCGCGGCGCCGAAGTCGACGTACGGCAGCTCGGGCAGGCCGATGACCGGCGCGATCCAGCGGTTGGCCTCCGCCATCCAGGTGGTGGCCCAGCACAGGTCGAAACCCAGCCCGAGCAGCGCCTCGCCGTGCGCGGGGTTGAGCCACACCCGCAACGGGCGCGCGGAGACGCCGGGCATCGGCACCCGCAGCGTGGTGTAGCCCTCGGGCCTGCGGGTGCGCTTGGCCGCGTACGGGTTGAGGGGGCCGTCGACGTCGAGGAAGAGCAGCGGCCGGTCCATGGTCACAGCCTGACGTCCGGTGATCGCGGACGGCAAGGCGGTTTCCCGGGCCGGTGGGCGGCGCCCCGCGGGCACGGGGCGCCGCGCGGGGGTCAGGCCTGCTTCGGCGCGGCCTGCTGGACGACCTCGAAGGACCACAGCGTGGACCCGCTGGCTGCCGGCCTGGGCCGCTCCGCACCGCCCTCGCCGCCCTCGCGGTGCGCGGCCTGCATCGGGCCGGACATCCACGTGCGGAAGTCCTCCTCGCTGCGCCACCGCGTGTAGACGAGGTACTGGTCGGTGCCCTCGACCGGGCGCAGCAGCTCGAACCACTCGAAGCCGTCCGAGCTCTCCACGGCGCCCGCCCGTGAGGCGAACCGCTTCTCCAGGACCTCGCGCTGCTCGGCCGGGACGGTCAGTACGTTGATCTTGACGACGCTCATGTCCCTATCGTGCCAGCCGAAATTCGAGTGCCCCCGGTCAGCCCCGCGTGTCACGCTGCCCGGCGGAATGTGTCGTCCCGAGCGTTGGAGGAGTGCGCTGTGTCCGAGAGCGGTGCGCATGCGGTGTCGGCCCTGTTCTCGCAGGGGCGGCTCACGGTCATCCCGCGCCGGGCGGCGCGGCGCGAGCAGTTGCTGCGGCATCTGACCGAGACCCTCTTCCGGCCGGGGCGGGACTACCACGAGCGCGAGGTCAACGAGGCGCTGCGCACGGTGCACGACGACTGTGCGGCCCTCCGCCGCTACCTGGTGGAAGGCGGCTGGCTGGAGCGGTCGGCGGACGGTACCGCGTACCGCAGGACGCGCTGAGCCGCGGCCGCGCGCGGCCGGAGCCCGCTGCGCGGCGGTCTCAGCGGCCGGTGTTGTCCCGCGGCTGACCGGGGGCGGCCGGGCCCGGACCGCCCGGTGTGCCCTGCCGTTGCCCCGGTGCGAGGAGGATCACGCACACGGCGATGACCCACAGCCCGGCGAGCCCGAGGCCGATGAAGCCGGCGTACGGGATGAACATCAGCACGCCCAGGACGAAGGCCACCCAGCCCAGCCAGTGCGGCAGCGGGTCGCCGTCGCCGCGGGAGATCGCCAGTCCCGCCCCGAGCAGCATGACCCCGATCCCGGCCAGGATGGGCATGAACAGGTCGCTGCCGAGGGCGTTGAGCGCCTGGAGGGCGCCGCCGCCGACCAGGGCCCGGTCGCTGGCCTCGACCAGGCTGAGGGTGAGCCCGGCGCTGATCCAGAAGCCGAGGGCGGCCAGGATGCCGCCGGCGAAGGCGACCTGGGGCAGCCAGCCGGTGCGGTCGGACGTGGCAAGGACGTGCCGCAGGTAGCCGGCGAAGAAGACCAGGAAGAGTCCCGCGACGAGCAGCAGGTACAGGCCGACGCCCTGCCGCGTGTCGTGGGTGAGGTAGAACGCCCTGACCGCGACCCCCGAGCTGCCGATCCCCGGGGTGTCCCCCTGGAGCGCGTAGGAGACGGCGGCGAGGATCACGGCGGCCAGGCCCGTGAGCGGTCCGAGTCGCATCGGGGGGTCTCCGATCCGTCCGTTGGCCCCCCAGACCGGTTTCTGTCCGTACCGATGCTGTCACGGCTCGTGCGGGGCCGCCCATCGGCGGCGCCCACCCGGGGTGCGGACCGGTGCGGCTCAGCGGGCCTCGGCGACGGCGGTCCGTTCGGGCGTGGCCGCGGCCTGCGCGGGCAGCGTCACCGGGACGACCGTCTGGGCGCGGCGCTCCCGGCGGAAGACGTACGCGGCGAGGGAGCCGGAGCCGACCAGCGCGACGGCGGAGGTGGCGGTGCCGAGCCAGCCGGCGCCGAGCCACTGGCCGCCCGCGTAGCCCAGGCCCACGCTGTACGCGGCCCAGGCCAGTCCGGCCAGCGCCGACCAGGGCAGGAACTCGCGGATGCGGCGGTGCGCGGCGCCGGCCGTGAGGCTGACGACGGAGCGGCCGGCCGGGGCGAAGCGGGCGAGCACGACGAGCGCGCCACCTCCGCGGGACAGGACGGCACCCAGGATCTCCTGGGCGGTGGAGAGCCGGCGGGAGTGCGCCACGTGCTGGTCGATCCACTCGCCGCCGCGCCAGGCGAGGCGGTAGGCGGCCAGGTCGCCCAGGGTGGAGGCGACGGCCGCGCAGAGCAGCAGGGCGAGCACGTCGAGGATGTCGTTGCCGCCGGCGGCGGTGCCGGCCGTGGCCGCCGAGATCAGCAGGACGCCGCTCGGCATCACCGGCAGGAAGACGTCGAGCACGATGGAGGCGGCTACCAGGGCGTAGATCCACGGTGAATCGAACAGGGAACCTGCTCCGATGAACACCGCGTCCTCCTCTCCCTGCGAGTGCGCGGCGCCATCGAGGTGTGAGGCGGTGTCGCGCAGAAGCGGTTCTTCTGCGATCCGCTCTCAGCCGTACAGCGTACGCCAGCCATGCTCCTGTGATCCCCTCGGGGCGCGTGACGTTTTCCTCATCTTCGATGGTGACGATCGGGAATAGCACGCGATTAACCGGGAGGGACGACAGAACGTCCCCGGAACGAGATGTTCCGCTCGACTTCCGGCCCGCATCATGGACATGCCACGCATTCGGCCCTCAGGCATCCGGCTCCCGCCCTCGTACACGCGTACGTCCACGACCGGCCGGCCCACTCCGGCGGACCCGGAACACCACGCTCACCCGAATGAGTGAGTGCAGGGCGCTCCACCCGGTGGGTAGCTTCCGAGAGGAAAGCGGCAGAAGGCAGGGGGAACCACCGCACACGAAACCTCGTTTCACCGTGAATTGATTGCCTAATCCACGCTTTTGTGCGCGTGGGCCATCGGGCCGCAAGGGAAGGACCATCCATGACGGTTGAGCCGGGTGTCGTGTCGGAGGCGGCGACGGAGAACGGCCAGTCTCAGCGGAGTCTGGGCACCGCTGCCGCGCGGAATTTGGCGACGACCACCAAATCCGCGCCGCAGATGCAGGGAATCACATCGCGGTGGCTGCTGCGGGTGCTGCCGTGGGTCGAGGCCGCCGGCGGCGCCTACCGGGTCAACCGGAGGCTCAGCTACTCGGTGGGCGACGGAAGGGTGGACTTCGTCCAGACCGGCTCCGAGGTCCGGGTGATCCCGGCGGAGCTCGGCGAACTGCCGCTGCTGCGCGGGTTCACCGATGACGCGGTGCTGACCGCGCTCGCCGGGCACTTCGAGCAACGGGAGTTCACGGCCGGGGAGACGCTCGTGGCCGCCGGGCAGCCGGCCGACCACGTCTTCCTCGTCGCCCACGGCAGGATCGACAAGCTGGCCCCGGCCAAGTGGGACGGCCAGGGCGTGATCGGCAGCATCGCCGACGGCGACCACTTCGGCTCCGAAGGGCTGGCCGGCCCCGACAGCACCTGGGAATACACCGCCAGGGCGGCCACCGCCGTCACCGTGCTCGCCCTGCCGCGCCAGGCCTTCCAGGCCGTCATGCAGCAGGCCGACGGGCTGCGCGAGCACGTCGCGGGCTTCGTCACCGGCACCCAGCAGGCGCAGAACAAGTACGGCGAGAAGGCCATCGAACTGGCCTCGGGCCACGTCGGGGAACCGGACCTGCCCGGCACCTTCGTGGACTACGACCTCTCCCCGCGCGAGTACGAACTGAGCATCGCCCAGACCGTGCTGAAGGTCCACACCCGCGTCGCCGACCTGTACAACCAGCCCTACAACCAGGTCGAGCAGCAGGTGAAGCTGACCGTCGAGGCACTGCGCGAACGGCAGGAGCACGAACTGCTCAACAACCGGGAGTTCGGGCTGCTGCACAACGCCGACTACCGGCAGCGCATCACCACGCACTCCGGACCGCCCACCCCCGACGACCTCGACGAGCTGATCAGCCGGCGCCGCAACGCCCAGTACCTGCTGGCCCATCCGCGGGCCATCGCGGCCATCGGAAGGGAATTCAACAGTCGCGGCCTGGTGCCGCACACCATCGATTTCCACGGCCACCACGTGCCGTCGTGGCGCGGAATCCCGATTCTCCCCTCCAACAAGATCCCGATTTCCCGGGAGAACACCACCTCGATCCTGGTGATGCGCACCGGCGAGGACAACCAGGGCGTGATCGGCCTGTACCAGACGGGAATTCCGGACGAGTACGAGCCGGGCCTCTCGGTGCGTTTCATGGGGATCGACGAGAAGGCGATCATCTCCTATCTCGTCAGCACCTACTATTCGGCGGCCGTCCTCGTCCCCGACGCCCTCGGCGTCCTGGAGAACGTGGAGATCGCGCGTCCCGGAGCCTAGGCCCGGAGCCCGGCCCCGGAGCCCGGCCCCGGAGCGCACGCGGCCTCCGGGAGCGGCGGCGCGTGCTCGTGGAGGGGCGGGCGGCCCCGGCCGGCCCGTGCCGTCCGCCACGAGCACGGCCGTCGGCCCGCGCAACCCCCGGGCGGGGCGGGGGTTTTCCCCACCCCGCTTCCGGTGGGCGGCCTGATTCCGGGCACATCGGACGCTCCGTAGCGTCCTGGGTATGACGAAGAGCACCCGCACGTTGAGGACCCTCGCCGCCGCCGCGGGCGTCGTGGCGCTGATCGGTACGGCGTCCGCCTGCGCGAACGCCTCCGACGACAGCGAGCCGGAGCGCAAGAGCTTCGCGCTCGACGGGAACGAGCTGACCATCGACTCCTCCGACAGCAAGGTGGTGGTGAAACCGGCCGACGTGGACGAGATCCGGGTCACCCGGTGGTTCGACGGCTGGGCCGTGTTCGGTGACACGCCGAAGGCCACCTGGTCGATGCACGGGCACACCCTGACCTTCCGCACCAAGTGCCAGGGCGCCGTGCAGGACTGCTCGGTGCGCCACGAGGTGCTGGTGCCGCGCGGGGTCCGCCTGACGGTGGTCAACGGCGACGGCAGCGTGGAGGCGAGCGGCTTCAGCACCCCGCTGGAGCTCACCACGGGCGACGGCTCGGTGGTCGTCCGGGACGTGACCGGCCCGCTCCGGCTCTCCAGCGGCGACGGCCGGATCGACGCCGGCGGCATCCGCTCCCGCGAGGTCAGCGCCCACACCTCGGACGGCTCGGTGAAGCTGGACTTCGACAAGGTGCCCGACCTCGTCGAGGCGACGAGCGGCGACGGACGGGTCAGCGTCGTGCTGCCCCACCAGAGCTACAAGGTCTCCGCACGCTCCGGCGACGGGCACGTCAGCGTGGACGTCCCCCGCGACGACACCAGCGGCCACGTCGTGACGGTCCGTACGGGCGACGGCTCGGTGAGCGTCACGGAAGCCGGCCGCTGACCGCAACCGCCCGGCCCGTGTATTCGTCCCAGCCAGGTGGGAGACTGGAGCGGACAACCACCGGCGGCGGACCTGCGGGAGAGGGCGACTGTGACGACGGCACGCTCGTGGTGGCGGCGCGGTGACAATCTGCGCGCCGACGCCCAGGCCGCGAAGGACGCCGCCGCCGAGGCGTTCTACGAGCTGGACACCGCCCAGCGCGACCTGGTGATCTCCATAGAGACCATCACCGCCGTCGACAGCTCCCCCGCCGCACGGCGCGCGAGCGACGACTTCCGGGCGCTGGGCGAGCGCATCGACCAGGTCAGCGCCGCCTACATCGCGGCGGTCGACGCCTACGACCTGGACCGCGACGAGTTGGAGGCCGCCACCGCGGCCCGCGCCCGTACCGAGCTCACCAAGGCGAAGGACGACCTGGTCCGCGCCAGGACCGACCTGGACGCCTTCGCGCGGGGGCTCGGCCCGCTGCTGGACAAGGCCGAGACCCAGCTCGCCCGCCTCGCCCCCGCCGTCGAACGGGCCCGCCAGGCCCTGCTCGCCGCGTCCAACGCACTGGACGCCGTACGGGCATCGGGTCTTCGCGCCGACGACCTCGCGGCCCGGCTGGCGGCCCTCGGCCCGGAGCTGACCAAGCTCAACCAGGGCGCCGGCGCGCACGGCGTGCAGGAGACCATCCGGCGCGCCGACGAGGTGCTGCGCACGGCCGAGGCCATCCGCGCGGAGGCCGAACGCCTGCCCGAGCGGGCCCGTGAGATCGACAAGCGGATCGTGTCGCTGCGGACCCGGACCCAGGCCCTGGCGACCCGCACGGAGGGCGTCGACCCGGTCCTGAGCGAGCTGCGCCGCCGGTTCAGCATGGCGTGCTGGCAGGACCTGCAGCACGTGCCGGAACGGGCGACGGAGACCGTGGGCCGCGCGGAGCAGAAGCTCTCGGAGGCGGCGAAGGCCCGCGACGAGCAGCGCTGGCCGGACGCGACGGCCCTGCTCGGCACGGTGCGGGCGCTGCTCGACGACGCCGACGCGGCGGTGTCCGCGGCCGGCGACCGGCTGCGGCGGCTCAACGAGGTCAGCAAGGACCCGCACGGCGAGATCGAGCGGACCCGGTTCGCCGTCCGGGACGCCCAGCGGCTCGCCATGCAGGGCCGTACGACGCCTGAGCAGCGGCACGCGCGCCCCCTCGACGAGGCCGTCGCCCGGCTCGACCGCGCCGTCGACGGACTCCAGGGCCGGCACCCCGACTGGTGGCACTTCCTCACCGAGACCGCCGCGGTGCGCGACGCGGCGACCCGGGTCGTCGCCGCGATCCGCGAGGACCGTGCCTCGGGACGGTAGCCGTACGCGGTGACGGGGCCGTCGGGCGCGGGACAGCCGGGCGGCGGACGGCCGGACCTCCGGCACCCACCCACCGGCACCCGCCCCCCGGCACTACCGCTCGGCGCAGGACAGCGCGGCGCGGATCTCGGCGGCGGGGTCGCCCTCGTGGTAGACCCGCTCGCTCGGTTCGATGTTGTCCAGGAACTCCTGGTAGCGGACGGCGTACAGCAGATGCGCCAGCGGCTCGCCCACCGTGAGCGCCCTCCGGGGGTCGGCCGCGGGCAGCAGTGCCGACCAGGTCCGGACCCAGGCCTCGGCGGCGGCCTCCCAACTGCGTGGGCCGAGGAACTCGCGTGGGCGCAGGCCGTCGAGGACGGGGTGGCCGTAGTGGCTGTCGGCGAAGTCCACCATGACGACGCGCCGCCCGTCGCAACGCCAGTTCCCCGGGTGGAAGTCGCCGTGCACGACGGTGTACGGCAGCCCGCAGGCGTCCAGTTCCGCGACGAGCGCGGGCAGTCGCCCGGCCAGCCGGCGGGCCCGGGTCCGCTCCGCCGGGGTGAGTTCCCGGCCGGCCTCGCCGTCCAGCAGCCGGTGCACCCGGGCGGCCAGGGTGCGTGGTGTGCGGTCGCACAGCCCGGCGGGCGCCGTCGTCGTGGCGAGCGCGGCTTGCGCGGACGCCAGCCGCCGCACGGCGGCCGCCGCGACCCGCGGGGCGGCCCGCCAACAGTCGTCGCCGGGCACGTGCCCGAGCAGCACCCTCCGCCGCGGGGTGTCCGCTGCCAGGACCTCGGGGACGAACGACCGGTCCGCGGCGGCGAAGAGCCCGATGACGGTCGCCTCGCAGGCGTTGAAGCGGGGGCTGGTCGTCTTCAGCCAGGCCGTGCGGCCGTCGCCGGTCGTCATGCGGAACAGCCCGGAGAGGTTCCACGTCCTGACCTGCTCGGCCGTGCCACCGCCCAGCACGCCGTGCGCCCAGGCCAGCGCCTCCCGCAGGCCCGGCGCCGTCGCCCAGTCGGCCCGCAGCGCTTCCGGGCCCGGGAGCGCACGGTCGCCGCCGCGGCCCGCGGGCCCGGGCGGTACTCCGTCGGGCGGCCTGCGCAGGGCCTCGGCGTGGTACGTCACCGCGCCGTCGCGCCCGCCTTCGCCGCCCTCGACCGCGACCAGCCGCAGCACGGCCACCGGCACGCCGAGCAGGGCCTCCAGGCGTGCCACGACCTCCGTGACGTCGGACCACCAAGGGCCCGCGACGGTGAAGGGGCCGCACCCGCCCAGCCGTTCGCCCTCGTACGTCACCACGACGTCGACCACGCGTCCTGCCGCCGGCTGCTGCGTCACCCGGGCAGTGTCCCGCCCGGCGGCGCCGTCCCGCGAACGGTTATCCGGCCCCGCCGCGGCCCGTCAGCCGCAGCAGCCCCCGCCGCAGCAGCCCCCGCCGCCCGCGGCCGGGCGGGGGGCCGCCGCCGCGGAGGCGGCGGCGGTGCCGCCGACCGCGACCGTCGACAGGAGCTTGACGGTGTCGTCGTGCCCGGCGGGGCACTCCGCCGGCGCGGCGGACTCCGCCATCGGCCGGCTCAGCTCGAACGTGGTGCCGCAGGAGCGGCAGCGGTACTCGTAACGGGGCATGGGCACAGATTAACCACGGCTCACAGCTTGCGCGCCAGGGTCAGTCCGTCCGCCACGGTCAGCAGCAGCCCCTCGACGCGCCCGTCGGCCGCGACGCAGTCGTTGAACGCCCGGATCCCCGCCGTGTCACCCGTGGCGCGCGGGTCCACGACCCGTCCGTGGAAGAGCGTGTTGTCGGCGGCGATGATCCCGCCGGGCCGCATCCGCGGCACCAGCTCCTCCCAGTAGTTGACGTAGTTGCCCTTGTCGGCGTCGAGGTAGACCAGGTCGATCCACGGATCGCGCGGCAGCGCCCGCAGCGTGTCCAGGGCGGGCGCGATCCGCAGGTCCACGCGGTCCGCGACACCGGCCTTGGCCCAGGCCTCCCGGGCGACCGCGGTCCACTCCTCGGAGATGTCGCAGGCGATCAGGCGCCCGTCCGCGGGCAGCGCCTGCGCCATGGACAGGGCGGAGAAACCGGTGAAGGTGCCGACCTCCACGACCTGCCGGGCCCCGGTCAGCCGCACCAGGAAGGCCAGCAGCGGACCCTGCTCGCGCGCCGACTGCATGCCCGCCGCGTCACCGAAGCGGGCGTGCGTGATCTCGACCAGTTCCTCCTGGACCGGGTCCAGGGGCGGATTGTGCTCGAGGACGTACGCGTACAGTTCGGGCGTGAGCTGCGGATTCTTGGTCTCGGGCACGGCTGCTCCTTAAGGTGGCGGCATGTACGTGGATGACGTCCTCGCCCTGGTGCCCAGCATGCCAGGCAGGCGGGTGCTCCTGGGGTTGGCGGGCGCGCCCGCGGCGGGCAAGTCGACCCTGGCCCGTTCGCTGGTGGAGGGGGTCGACGCGCGGCTCGGGGCGGGTACGGCCGCGTACGTGCCGATGGACGGCTTCCACCTCTCCAACGCCCAGCTGGACCGGCTCGGACTGCGCGGCCGCAAGGGCGCGCCGGAGACCTTCGACGTGGACGGCTACGTCCATCTGCTGCGGCGGCTGCGCTCGTGGCAGGGCCGCGCCGTCTACGCGCCGGACTTCGACCGGGACCTCGACGAGCCGGTCGCGGCGGGGATCGCCGTACTCCCGCAGGCCCGGCTGGTGGTGACGGAGGGGAACTACCTGGCCGACGACGGCGCCGGCTGGCACGAGGTCAGGGACCTGCTGGACGAGCTGTGGTTCGTCGAGGCCGACCCCGAGGTGCGTGAGGACCGGCTGCTGGCCCGGCATGTGACGGGCGGTCGCACGGAGGCGGAGGCCCGGGCCTTCATCGAGGCCAGCGAACGGCCGAACGCGCTGCGCGTCGAGTCGACGCGCAGCGCGTGCACCCGGGTGGTACGGACCGGCGGGGTCAGCGGCGCGCCACGCTGAGCATCCGGCGCAGGATCTCCTCCCCCGCCGCGACGCCGGGCAGGGTCAGCGCGTCGACGTGCGGCGCGCCCCAGCCGGTGTCGGCGAGTTCGCCGTGGCCGGGACGCCAGGCGGTGTGGGCGGCGAGCAGCAGCTCCGCGTCCAGCAGGGAGTCGCCCGCGGCGAGGACGTGGTCGGCGCCGGTGCGGCGGACGACCTCGGCCAGCGCCGCGGACTTGGTGAGCGGCTTGGGCACGGCGTAGACCTTGCGGCCCTGCAGCGAGACCGTCCAGCCGCGCTCCTCCGCCCATTCGGCGAGGTCCTTCACCCAGCGCTCGGGCAGCAGCGACCGCTCCACGACCAGGTAGACGAACAGGTCCTCGGCGACGCGTTCCTTGCGCAGCCAGGACTCGTCGGAGGTGCGGGCCATGAACTCGCGGACCTCGGCCAGCGGCGCGCAGCCCTCGTCGAGGCGGCGGCGCATCTCGGCGTTCCAGTCGTGGTCGGTGTGGCCCTTGACCAGGATGTGCCCGCCGTTGGCGCAGATCGCGTACCGGGGCACGGGGCCCGGCAGGTTGATGCGCCGGTACTGCTTGCGGGTGCGGGTCGTCGCCGGGACGAACTCGGCGGCGGCCGCGAGCCGCTGGATCAGCGCGGCGGCGTTCTCGGTCATGAAGGACAGCGGCCGGCCCTCGTGCACCTCGACGCACAGCAGCCGCGGCGCCTCCTCGTCGGCCATGGACAGGGCCAGGGCCGACGGCGAGTAGATGAGGGTGCGGTCCAGGTCGCTGGCTACGAGGGACTTCACGATCTCCGGGCGCTGCTTCACTTGGCCTCCACCGCCTTGCCGTCCGTGCCGGTCGCGCCCCGGGTGAAGCGCGGGTGGATCAGCCCGACGCACGAGTACGGCAGGTCGTCCACCTCCTCCACCGGGACGCCGCGCTGCTCGGCGAGCAGCCGGATGTGCGCCAGGTCCTGTCCCGCGCCGCGCCGGGCCAGCACCCGCCACGGCACGCGGCGCAGCAGCACCCGGGTGGTCTCGCCGACGCCCGGCTTGACCAGGTTGACGTCCCCGATCCCGTACTCCTCGCTGATCCGCTCGACCGCGGCCCAGCCCTCCCAGGTGGGCGTGCGGTCGCCGGCCTGGAGCTCCTTGACGTCCCGGGCGACCTCGTCGTTCACGGCGGCGAAGCGGGCCGCGACCTCGTCCAGGAAGAGGCCGGAGACGTCCGAGCCGGCCAGCTCGCGGTAGAACTTGGCGCCGTGGAACTCGTCGGGGCCGATCAGGTCCGCGCGCAGCACGGTGCGCGAGACGAGGCCGGAGACCGTGGAGTTCAGGCACGCGGACGGGATGAGGAAGTCGTCGCGGGTGCCGAAGGTGCGGACGCACGACCCGGGGTCGGCGAGCACCGCGATCTCCGGGTCGAAGCCCCCGTACGGGGCCACGGCGTCGGCCAGTTCGCGGGTGATGGCGCCCTTACCGGTCCAGCCGTCCACGAACACCGCCCGCGCGGGGTCGTGGTGCTCCGCCAGCCAGCGCAGGGCGGTGGTGTCGATGCCCCGGCCGCGGACGATGGACACGGCGTAGTGCGGCAGGTCCAGGCCGTGCGCGTGCCGGGCCCAGCGGCGCATCAGCACGCCGACCGGGGTGCCCGCCCGGGCCAGCGACACCAGGACGGCGTCCGGGCCGCGTTCGGCGAGCACCAGCTCGGTCACGGCACCGACGGCGCGGGCGATCCGGCCCGCGGATTCCGCCAGCGCGACCCGGAACAGCTCCTGGTACTCCGCGCTGGGCTGGTACTCGACGGGCAGCGACTCCGCGTAGTGCGCCCCGCCGCTCTGGATCGCCTCCTCGCGCTCCTCGGTCGGCGCCTCCAGTTCGGTCTCGGAGAGGTCCTTCAGCAGCCAGCCGACCTCGTCGGGCGCGTACGAGGAGAACGCGGGCCCGCGCAGCGGCTCCGGGAGCGTCGGGGCGGGCGGGCGGGGTTCGTACGAGGGGACCACGGCCAGCAGGAGCCTTTCGGTGTGACCGGCGAGCTGCGCGAGCAGCCCTCCGGGGGCGTGCAGGGCGGGCGTGTCGCCCGCGCTGTCCACGACGGCGACGATCGCGTCGAAGCCCGCGCCCGCCACGTTGTACGCGTAGCGCTCGCCCGGGCCGTCCGCCGGGTCGTCGTGGTCGGGGAAGGTGATCCGGGTGCGTATCGCGTACCCCGGGTCGTCCACGGCCAGGACCGGGGAACGCGTCGTCGTGGAGAACCGCACCTCCGCGGCGGGCAGGGCGTCCTGCAGTGCCCGTGCCAGCCGCAGCGGGGCGTACATGAGCTCCTCGTTGCCGAGCACGAGGACGCGGGGTGCCGGGGCGTCCCCGGCGCCGTCGCGGTCGCCGGGCGGGCGCAGGCCCTCCGCCAGACGGGCCGCCATCGCGGGCAGCGCCGTCTCCAGCCGCACGCGGTGCGCGGGTGTGAAGCCGTGCCGGCCGCCGTCGGGCAGCCCGGCGGGCCAGTCCAGACGCACCCGCTGGGGTGCCGCGCCCCCGGCCGGGCGGATGGGCTCGGCGGCGCCGTGCGCGGCGACCAGCGCCCGGCCGCGCTCCAGCACCCCGTCCGGGAGGACGACGGTGCCCGAGGCCAGGGCGAGCACGTCGACGCCCGCGCCCAGCTCCGCCGCGAACCGGGTGAGCAGTGCGCGGTCGGCCTCCGAGCGCATGTCGACCAGGGCGACCACGACGTACCGGCGGCGCGGGTAGCGGGCGTGCAGCGCCCGCACCGTGTTGAGCACCGTCCGGCCGGTGGAGAACTCGTCGTCGACCAGCACCAGCGGCCCGTCCCCGGCCAGCAGGCCGGTGTCCTCCGGCAGCAGCAGGTGCGAGGTCGCGTGGCTGTGCTCCTCCTCGAAGCCGCCGACCGGCTCGGCCCCGGGGACCGGGCGTCGCGTGGAGTGCAGGTACGGGGCGGTGCCGACACCGTCGGCCACGGCGTGCCCGAGGCCCGTCGCGGTCTCGGCGTAGCCGAGCACCACGGCCCGGGCCGCCTCGTCCTCGCCCAGAAGCTCCCGCACGCGCACCCCGAGCCCGTACCCGGCGTCGTAGACGACGTGCGGGCGCTGCGGCACGTGCTTGCCCAGCACGTTGGAGACGAGCAGGTGCGCCCGCTTGGGGTTGCGGCGCAGGGCGAGGCCGAGCAGACCGCTCAGGCCGTCCCCCCGCAGGGTGACCCCGAGCCGGTCGGCGACCCACTGCCCGGACCAGACGTGCTCCGCTGCCATGCCTTCGGCACTCTCCCTCTCGTTGCCGGTCACGACGGCACGCACGCGGAGAGCAGCTCGACGAAGCCGATCTCCTCCCGCGCCACGCCGAAGACCTCGGCGCGCCGCACGGTGCGCTCGGCCCAGGCGCGGTGCGGCTTCACCTCGTTCATCTTGTTCGTGTAGGCCGAGCGCAGCACGCCCCCGCCGCTGCGGTCCTCGTGCAGTATGTCGACGGCGTCGCTCCACTCCTCGTGGGAGACGACGCTGAGCGCGTGCACGGGCTGGACGTGCGAGGGGTGGATGCAGGTCTTGCCCTGCAGGCCGTTCGTCCGGTCCAGTTCGATCTCGCGCAGCAGCCCGTCCATGTCCCGCTGGATGAGGGCCTCGCGCAGGTCGACGGCCTCGGGGACGAAGGGGCTCTGCCGCAGCAGCGGCTTGAACATGCGCTCGGAGTGCTTGAAGTACTCCCAGACCGGTCCGGTGATGGTGAAGCCGGTGCCGTCGGCGCGCCCGAGGACGTTGACCACGTCGGCGATGATCGAGGCGACGATGCGGACGTCGTAGGCGGTCATGTCGGGCGAGCGGCGCAGCCCGTAGGCGGAGCAGAAGTCGGTGACGCCGAGCCGCAGCGCGAGCACGCGGTCGCGGTACTTGTCGACGGTCCGGGAGATGCCGTACAGCGTCTCGGTGCGGGACTCCAGGTGGAGCAGCTGCGGGGACTCCAGGACCGGCATCGCGTACAGCCGCCGCCCGCAGTCCGCCTCGGCGGCGGCGAGGGCCTCCAGGAAGGAGACCCCGGACTCCTCGGTGAACTTGGGGAGCACGAATCCGGAGAGCAGGGACACGTCGTCGCCGAGCCGGCGCACGAGGTCGGTGATCTGGCCGGGGGTGCGGACCCGTATGAAGAGCAGCGGGGGGTCGCCGTCGGGGATCCGGTGGGCGAGATCGCCGAACTGGCGGACCAGGTTCTCCTCCGCGGCCTCGACCTCCCGGTCGTCGATGGAGTCCTCCAGGCACAGCACCATCGACACCACACCGCGCGCGGCCTGCTTGAGCACGTCGTCCGCGAGCCTCGACCGGGTCGCCGGGCAGTAGAGGGTGGCGCCGAGGGCGACGGCGAGCGTGCCGGCCGACGAGGCCGCGGTGAACTCGGCGGGCTCCCGGTGGAAGAGCTCGTTCCGTACGTCCGGCGCGAGGTGCCCGAAGTGGCGCATGCTTTCCCCCGTGGCAGGTGGTGGTGGTTGGAGAGGTGGGAAGCGTCCCCCGACGCCGTGGCCGATTATCGTACGTGCGAGCCCCCTGCGGACGTTCCCGGCGTACGTGAAAATCAGGTAACCCCCTCGGGTCCGGTACGTGTCGCCCTGTCCCCATCTTTCCGCGCCGGCGCACCCGCCGTACGCCCCGCGTTGTGGGCGCGGCCCCCGGGAGGGCAGGATTACGCGCATGACGCAGGCGATGGTGAAGGGCTCCAACATCCCGGTGACGGCCTCGGGGGTGCGGGCGGTGCTCCGCTGGAGCCCGGGGGCGGGTGTGCCGGACGTCGACGCCTCGGCGCTGCTGCTGGGTGCGGACGGCCAGGTGCGCTCGGACGAGGACTTCATCTTCTACAACCAGCCACGGCACCCGGGCGGCGCCGCCCGGCACCTGCCCAAGCGCAGCGAGCCGGCCGGACTGACGGACGCCGTCGAGGTGGACCTGGCCGCACTCGAGGCGGGCGTGGACCGGGTGGTCGTCGCGGCCTCCGCGGACGGCGGCCCCTTCGCCCTCGTCTCCGACCTGACGGTGCTGCTCTACGACACGGCCGCGGGCTCCGACGCCGAGCCGCTGGCGGTCTTCGACGTCGTCCCGGACACCGGCGACGAGTCGGCGCTGATCTGCGGCGAGCTGTACCGCAGGGCGGGTGGCTGGAAGTTCCGCGCGCTGGGGCAGGGCTACGCCTCGGGGCTGGAGGCGCTCGCCACCGAGTTCGGCATCACCGTCGAGGAGGGCGACCTCGACGAGGCGCCGCCGCCGCGGCCGGAGGGCGAGGCGGCCTCGGTGCCGCAGCCCGTGCCGCCGACCGTCCTGACCACCGAGCCGCCCGACGCGTACACCCTGCAGGCCCCCGCGCCGGTGCCCCCGCAGCCCACCGCGCCGCCCGCCTACGGCTACCCGCAGGAGCCGCAGCCGACGGTGGCGGCCCCGGCGTACGGCTACCCGCAGGAGCCCCAGCCGACGGTGGCCGCACCGGCCTACGGCTACCCGCCGCAGCAGCCCGCGCCGACCGCGGCCGCCCCCGCCCCCGCCCCCGCGTACGGCTATCCGCAGCCGATGCAGGGGTTCCGGCTGCCGCCGATGGGCCCGCAGTTCCAGGAACGCCGCTGAGCGCGCCCGGTACGGGGCCGCGCGGTCAGACCTTGGTCTTGTAGCCGCGGCCCCACTGCAGGCCCCAGCCGTACAGCCGGTCGAGCTCGGCCTGGAAGCCGTAGACGTACTTCACCTCGCGGCGCACGGTCAGGTCGCCCTTCTTGTTCTCGATGAGCACCACGGCGCACGAGCGGGCCTGCGGCTCGCGCTCGTCCAGCAGGATCTCGATCCGCGGGCCCGAGCTGGGGAAGATCTCCACCTTGGCGTGGGTGCGGTCGAAGGCGGGCGTGCCGTCGTAGATGTAGACGAAGACGAGCATGCGCTTGAACTCGTCGTGCTTGTCGAGGTTGATGTAGAGCGTCTCGCCGGACGAGCCGCCGAAGCGGTCGTCGCCGGTCATCTGGATGTACGGCGGGGCGTCGAGGTCGCCGAGGAAGTTGCCGAGCGGCTGGACGACGCCCTTGGTGCCGTCCGCGAGCTCGTACATGCACGCCAGGTCGAGGTCGACGTTGACCATGGCGGGGCCGGCGGCCTGCACGGGCTCCGGCTTGAACAGGTGCATCTGGCGGCTCAGCCACGAGCCGCTGCGCTGGTTCCAGCCGCCGGTGTCGGAGGTGCGCATCTGCCAGGACAGGTTGATGCGCAGGTTGCCGACGGCCGCGCCCTGCTTGGACAGCGAGACGACCTGGTGCCGCCTGGTGAGCTCGATGGTGTGCGCGTTCGCCATGTCGAACTGCGCGTTGAAGCCGCCGCTCGGCCGCAGGAAGTTCCACATGTCCGTCCGTCCCCTGCACGCAGGCCGCCCCCCGCCGGGTCGGCGGGGGGCGGCGTGACCCGAATGTCGTGACGAGACGGGGGTCAGACCCCGCTCGTCACCTCCGCTTTGTCGTCCCGCTGCTCGGAGCTTTCCCCGAGACGGCGGTTTCGCACCACCGACGACCAGTAGGAGGCGCCGATCAGGACGACGCCGATGAGGCCGGTGATGACCTCGTTGATCTCGAACTTGATGGTGACCAGGAGGATGACCGCCAGCGCGCCGATCGCGTAGTGCGCGCCGTGCTCCAGGTAGACGTAGTCGTCCAGGGTGCCCTTGCGGACCAGGAACACGGTGAGCGACCGGATGTACATCGCACCGATGCCGAGGCCGAGGGCGATGATGAAGATGTCGTTGGAGATCGCGAACGCGCCGATGACGCCGTCGAAGGAGAACGACGCGTCGATGACCTCCAGGTAGAGGAAGAGGAAGAACGCCGCCTTGCCCGCCAGGCCCACGGCCGAGGCGCCGCTGCCGGCCGGCTTGCCGCCCGCGCTCCGCTCCTCGAGCTCCTCGTCGGCCTCGTCGGCCTCGTCCTCCAGCTTGTCCTCGAAGTAGCTCGAGACGCCGCCGACGACGAGGTACGTGATGAGGCCGCCGATCCCGGCGAGCAGCACCGTGGAGGACTTGTCGCCACCGCCGTGCGAGACGTCCGTGGCGAGCGTGGTGGCGGTGATCAGCAGGGCGACCAGGGCGACGACGACGGAGAGCGTGTCGAGCTTGCCGAGCTTGGAGAGCGGCTTCTCCAGCCAGGCGAGCCACTTGTGCTCACGCTCCTCGAAGATGAAGTCGAGGAAGATCATCAACAGGAACATCCCGCCGAACGCGGCGATCGCCGGGTGCGCGGACGTGACGAGGTGCTCGTACTGTTCCTTGTTGTTGATCGCCAGGTCGATGGCCTCGATGGGCCCGATCTTCGCCGTGATCGACACGATGATGATCGGGAAGACCAGGCGCATGCCGAAGACGGCGATCAGAATGCCGATGGTGAGGAAGATCTTCTGCCAGAAGGCATTCATCTTCCGCAGGATGCCGGCGTTGATCACCGCGTTGTCGAAGGAGAGCGAGATCTCCAGCACCGACAGGATGGCGACGAGGGCAAGCCCCTCCGCACCCCACAGGAAACCGGCGAGGGCGAGGCCGGCGGCGGTGACACCGAACGACCAGCCGAAAGTTCGGAGGAGCACTGGATATCCAATCCCTTTACGAAACGTTGACCCCAAAGTCTAGGGCGATGCCCCGGAGGCCTGATGCATACCCCTGGCCAACGGCTCGGAACTTCCATTCGCCGCCGTACCGGTACAGCTCTCCGAAGATCATCGCCGTTTCGCTGGAGGCGTCCTCGGAGAGGTCGTAGCGCGCCAGTTCGCTCTGGTCGGTCTGGTTGACCACCCGGATGAAGGCGTTGCTGACCTGGCCGAAGGTCTGGCCGCGGGCGTCGGCGTCGTAGATGGAGACCGGGAAGACGATCTTGTCGACCCGCTCGGGCACGGCCGACAGGTCCACCAGCAGGACCTCGTCGTCGCCGTCGCCGTCGCCGGTCAGGTTGTCGCCGGTGTGCTCGACCGAGCCCTCCGGGCTCTTGAGGTTGTTGTAGAAGACGAAGTACTCGTCGCCGAGCACCCGGCCCGAGGCGCACAGCAGCGCGCTGGCGTCCAGGTCGAAGGGCGCCCCGGTGGTGGAGCGCGCGTCCCAGCCGAGCCCGATCAGCACGTTGGTCAGATTGGGTGCGGCCTTGGTGAGGGAGACGTTGCCCCCCTTGGCGAGCGTCACGCCCATGCTGTTCTCCTCCCCCGCGGGGCTCGCGGTCCGCCGGACGCGGACCGCGAGGCCCCGGCGAATCAGACGTTGACGCCGAAGTCCTGCGCGATGCCGCGCAGGCCGGACGCGTATCCCTGGCCGATGGCCCGGAACTTCCATTCCGCGCCGTGCCGGTACAGCTCGCCGAAGACCATCGCCGTCTCGGTCGACGCGTCCTCGGTGAGGTCGTAACGGGCCAGTTCCTTGTCGTCGGCCTGGTTGACGACGCGGATGAAGGCGTTGCGGACCTGGCCGAACGACTGCTGGCGGGTCTCGGCGTCGTAGATCGACACCGGGAAGACGATCTTGGCGACCTCGGCCGGCACGCCGGCCAGGTTCACCTTGATCTGCTCGTCGTCCCCCTCGCCCTCACCGGTGATGTTGTCGCCGGTGTGCTCCACGGAGCCGTCGGGGCTCCTGAGGTTGTTGAAGAAGACGAAGTGCTGGTCGGAGAGGACCTTGCCCTCCGTACCGGTGAGCAGGGCACTGGCGTCGAGGTCGAAGTCCGCGCCCGTGGTGGTGCGGGCGTCCCAGCCGAGGCCGACGATGACGGCCGTGAGGTTGGGGGCCTCCTTCGTCAGCGATACGTTGCCACCCTTGCTGAGGCTGACTCCCACGGGTCCTCCCATGTCATCGCGTGCTGCTCGTATCAGGATCAACGCCCTGAGGTTAGTACCCGGTTCCCCAGGACTACAGGGCTTCGAGCGCCTTGACGTACTCGTTCAGGTCACGGGCGTCCGGCAGGCCGTTGACGACGGTCCAGCGGACCACGCCCTCCTTGTCGATGACGAAGGTGCCGCGCACCGCGCAGCCCTTGTCCTCGGCGAAGACGCCGTAGGCCCGGGAGACCTCGCCGTGCGGCCAGAAGTCGGACAGCAGCGGGTACTCCAGGCCCTCCTGCTCGGAGAAGACGCGCTGGGTGTGCATCGAGTCGTTGGAGACCGCGAGCAGCTGGACCTCGTCGTTCTGGAAGGCCGGCAGCTCGTCGCGGAGCGCGCACAGCTCGCCCGTGCAGACCCCGGTGAAGGCGAAGGGGAAGAAGAGCAGGACGACGTTCCTGGAGCCCTGGAAGTCGGACAGCCGCACGGTCCGGCCGTGCTGGTCCCGCAGCTCGAAGTCGGGGGCCTTTTCGCCTACGGCGAGCGTCATGGTGGACACACCTCTCCGGTGACGGTGACGGGACCCGCGGCGCGGGCCCCGCGGCCAGTCTCGCACCGCCCCGCCGGGGCAACGCGAGGCGCCCCCGCGACGCTCGGTCGCGGGGGCGCGTTGCCGGTCAGGAACGCCTCAGCGCTTGCCGGCCTTCGCCGTCTTGGGGGTCACCAGTCGACTGGCGGTCCAGTCCTTGGAGACGTTGACACTGCTGGTCTGAGCCAGGCCGGCGGTCTGCGCGGCCTCTCCGATGTCACTCGGCTCGACGTGCCCGTCACGGCCGGTCTTCGGGGTCATGAGCCAGATCTGGGCGCCCTCATCGATGGCGGACGTGGCGTCGACCAGGGCGTCGGTCAGATCGCCGTCATCATCACGGAACCAGAGGATGACGCCGTCGGCGACGTCGTCGTACTCCTCGTCCGCGAGCTCTTCGCCCGTGATCCCCTCAATACCCTCACGGAGCTCGTGATCGACGTCATCGTCGTAGCCGAGCTCCTGGACCACCTGTCCGGGCTCAAAACCAAGCCGGCTCGCCGGGTTGGTTTGCTCCTCCGCGTGGCCCGCGGTCGCGCTCACGCTCTGCCTCCTGTCATGGGGGTTGTCTTCCCGCTCCTGTGCGGGGTTATGGGCGGTAGTCCACACGGGCGCGGCGGATCGCGCAAGTACCCAGCCGCCCATCCCGCCCAAACGTTGACGTGTCACCGCAACCCGAACCGTGAGGGGTGACGTGGCTCACTCCACTATGCCAGGGTTTCTCCCGAATCGGGGTTGCGGTCGGTCGTACGTCCGAGTGGGCGTAGAGTTGCGGTTTGGTCGTACGGCCACCGGACAGCCATGCGAGAGCCTCAAGAGGGTCTGGAAGAGGGGTCTGTCTCACTTAGTGGTGGTTACCACTCAGTAGAGATGACGTATCCCGAACGCGCGGTACACGATGGAGGCGGCGCGACCCAGCAGAGCAAGACCCTAGAAGCGAAGGAATAGCGTGGCTTCCGGATCAGATCGCAACCCGATCATCATTGGCGGCCTTCCCAGCCAGGTCCCGGATTTCGATCCCGAGGAGACGGCGGAATGGCTCGACTCGCTTGACGCCGCCATCGACGAGCGCGGACGCGAGCGCGCCCGCTACCTCATGCTCCGCCTGATCGAGCGAGCCCGCGAGCGGCGGGTTGCCGTGCCCGAGATGCGCAGCACGGATTACGTCAACACCATCGCGACCAAGGACGAGCCGTTCTTCCCCGGCAACGAGGACATCGAGCGGCGCATCCTCAACGCGACCCGCTGGAACGCGGCGGTCATGGTGTCCCGGGCGCAGCGTCCGGGTATCGGCGTCGGCGGGCACATCGCCACCTTCGCTTCGTCCGCCTCTCTGTACGACGTGGGCTTCAACCACTTCTTCCGGGGCAAGGACGACGGCAAGGGCGGGGACCAGATCTTCTTCCAGGGCCACGCCTCCCCCGGCGTGTACGCCCGGGCCTTCCTGCTGGACCGGCTCTCCGAGACCCAGCTCGACGCGTTCCGCCAGGAGAAGTCCAAGGCGCCGTACGGCCTGTCGAGCTACCCGCACCCGCGGCTCATGCCGGACTTCTGGGAGTTCCCGACCGTCTCCATGGGCCTCGGCCCGCTGGGCGCGATCTACCAGGCCCGGATGAACCGTTACCTGCAGGCGCGCGGCATCGCCGACACCGAGCAGTCGCACGTGTGGGCCTTCCTCGGCGACGGCGAGATGGACGAGCCGGAGTCGCTCGGCCAGCTGTCCCTGGCCGCCCGTGAGGGCCTGGACAACCTGACCTTCGTCGTCAACTGCAACCTGCAGCGGCTCGACGGCCCGGTGCGCGGCAACGGCAAGATCATCCAGGAGCTGGAGTCGCAGTTCCGCGGCGCCGGCTGGAACGTCATCAAGCTGATCTGGGACCGCACCTGGGACCCGCTGCTCGCGCAGGACCGCGACGGCGTGCTGGTGAACAAGCTCAACACCACGCCCGACGGCCAGTTCCAGACCTACGCCACCGAGACCGGCTCCTACATCCGCGACCACTTCTTCGGTGACGACCACCGGCTGCGCAAGATGGTCGAGGGCCTCACCGACGACCAGGTCCTGCACCTGGGCCGCGGCGGCCACGACCACCGCAAGATCTACGCGGCGTACAAGGCGGCCCGCGAGCACAAGGGCCAGCCGACCGTGATCCTGGCCCAGACCGTCAAGGGCTGGACGCTCGGCCCGAACTTCGAGGGCCGCAACGCGACCCACCAGATGAAGAAGCTGACGGTCGACGACCTCAAGCGCTTCCGCGACCGGCTGCACCTGCCGATCTCCGACAAGGAGCTGGAGTCCGGCGCCCCGCCGTACTACCACCCGGGCCGGAACTCGGAGGAGATCCAGTACATGCACGACCGGCGCAAGGGCCTGGGCGGCTACGTCCCGACCCGCGTCGTGCGCGCCAAGCCGCTGGCACTGCCGGACGACAAGGCCTACGCGGGGACCCGCAAGGGCTCCGGCCAGCAGACGATCGCCACCACGATGGCCTTCGTCCGGCTGCTGAAGGACCTCATGCGGGACAAGGAGATCGGCAAGCGCTTCGTGCCGATCGCCCCCGACGAGTACCGCACCTTCGGCATGGACTCGCTCTTCCCGTCGGCCAAGATCTACAACCCGCTGGGCCAGACGTACGAGTCCGTCGACCGCGAGCTGCTGCTGGCGTACAAGGAGTCCCCGACCGGTCAGATGCTGCACGACGGCATCTCCGAGGCGGGCTGCACCGCCTCGCTGATCGCCGCCGGGTCCTCCTACGCCACGCACGGCGAGCCGCTGATCCCGGTCTACGTCTTCTACTCGATGTTCGGCTTCCAGCGCACCGGCGACCAGTTCTGGCAGATGGCCGACCAGCTGGCGCGCGGCTTCGTGCTCGGCGCCACGGCGGGCCGCACCACCCTCACCGGTGAGGGCCTGCAGCACGCCGACGGCCACTCGCACCTGCTGGCCTCGACCAACCCGGCCGTCGTCGCGTACGACCCCGCGTTCGGCTTCGAGATCGCGCACATCGTCAGGGACGGTCTGCGCCGCATGTACGGCGGGACCCCCGAGGCGAACGAGGACGTCTTCTACTACCTCACCGTCTACAACGAGCCGATCGTGCAGCCGGCCGAGCCGGAGGGCGTGGACACCGAGGGCATCCTCAAGGGCCTGTACAGGTACCGGACCGCCGAGGCGGGCGCGATCCCGGCGCAGATCCTGGCGTCCGGCGTGGCCGTGCCGTGGGCGCTCCAGGCCCAGAAGATCCTCGCCGAGGAGTGGAACGTCCGGGCCGACGTGTGGTCCGCGACCTCCTGGAACGAGCTTCGGCGCGACGCCGTCGAGGCCGAGGAGCACAACCTGCTCCACCCCGAGGAGGAGCAGCGCGTCCCGTACGTGACGCAGAAGCTCAGCGGCTCCGAGGGCCCGTTCGTGGCCGTCTCGGACTGGATGCGGGCCGTCCCGGACCAGATCTCCCGCTGGGTGCCGGGCACCTGGCAGTCCCTCGGTGCCGACGGCTTCGGCTTCGCCGACACCCGTGGCGCGGCGCGCCGGTTCTTCCACATCGACGCCCAGTCGGTGGTCCTCGGCGTGCTCACCGAGCTCGCCAGGGAGGGGAAGATCGACCGCTCCGTGCTGAAGCAGGCGATCGACCGCTACCAGCTGCTCGACGTCGCCGCCGCCGACCCCGGCGCCGCGGGCGGCGACGCGTAACGCCGTCGTCCGGGCCGGGGCCCCGCGGGCTGGTGTCACTGGTCGACGATCTGGAAGGCGCGGACCGTGTGCCGGGACTCCGGGACCCAGGTGCCGGACGGGAACGTCACGAAGT